>CALMAB010000132.1 GCA_937858325.1 uncultured Acetobacteraceae bacterium | reverse complement strand
TCACGAGGCCGATCACGCGCGCGGTGGCCGGGGTGGTCAGCGCGGCGGGCAGCTTGCCCTCGAGCCGCAGGAGCAGATCCGGATCGGCGGTGCGCACGACGCCGCCGAGAAGCAGCGTGCCGAGCCCGAAGGTGAAAGAGCACAGCGCCACCAGCACCGCGCCAACCGCTTGTCCCACGAGGCGGGAGGTCGCGACGATGCCGCTGGCGCCGCCGCTGCGCTCCGGCGGCGCGCTCGACATGATCGCCTTGAGATTCGGCGACTGGAAGAAGCCGAACCCGGCGCCGCAGACCATCAAGCGCCATACGCAGCTCAGGTCGTCCGGATGCGCCGGCAGCGTCGCCATCAGGAACAGGCCCACGGCCAGCGTCGCCATGCCAATGCCGCCCAGGATCGCCGGCGGGTGCCGGTCGGACAGCGGCCCGGCGACCGGCGCCATGGCGGCCGTGACCACGGGCCAGGAGGTCAGCAGAAGCCCGGTCTCCACCGCGCTGCGCCCCAGCACGGTCTGGAAGTAGAACGGCAGCGACACGAAGGCGAGGCCCTGCGCCGCGAAGGAGCACACGGAGGTCAGCGACGACAGCGCGAACATCGGCCGCCGATACAGGTCCACCGGCAGCATCGGCGCGGCCAGCCCGAGCTGGCGCCGGATCAGGAAAAAGCCCGACACCGCCGCCCCTCCCAGCACCGCGGCGATGACCGGGCCGGGCGCGCTGTGCGCCGCTTCCCCGATGCCGAAGATCAGCAGCCCGAAGGTCACGGCGTTGAGCAGCGCGCTGCGGGCGTCGAAGCGGTGCGAAGCGTGCGGCGTTTCCGGCAGGTAGCGCACCGACAGCACGAGGGCGGCCACGCCGACCGGGCCGTTGACCGCGAACAGCCATTGCCACGACGCGACCGACAGCACCGCCGCGGCCACGCTGGGGCCGAGCGCCGTGGACACGCCCACCACCAGCGCGTTGAACCCGACCCCGCGGCCCAGCATCCGCGCCGGGTAGATGTGGCGCACCAGCGCGGTGTTCACGCTCATGACGCCGCTGGCGCCCAGCCCTTGCAGCACCCGCGCCGCGGTCAGCGTCGGCAGCGACCAACTGGCGGCGCAGAACAGCGACGCCACGGTGAACACCGCCAGCCCCACGGTATAAACCCGGCGGTAGCCGTAGATTTCTCCGAGCGAGGCGAACGGCAGCAGGGACACCACCAAGGCGAGTTGGTAGGCATTCACCACCCACACTGACGCCGCCGGGCTGGCCTGCACGTCGGCCGCGATGGTGGGAAGCGCCGTGTTGGCGATGGAGGTGTCCAGCGTCGCCATGCCGACCGCCAGCACCAGGGCCGCCACCGCCCAGCCCCGACGGCCCGGCGGCAAGCCGTCCTGCGCGCCCGGCGGCAGGCTGTCCTGCACAACACTGCGGTTTTTCGGAATTGCGCCGCTCACCGCCATGCCCGCCCTAAGTCCAGCAGGTGGAACGCCAGCGCCCCCAGCAAGGCGAGCGACACCCAGCCCCACCACGCGCCCCCGGCGCCCACGCGCATCGCCAACAGCAAGCACATGCCGGACAGCAGGTTGGGCAGCAGCCGCGCCGGGCGCACGCCGCGGCCGGTGGCCCGGTGATGCACAACCAGGCCCAAGGCCTCCGCAGCCATGCCGGCCAGAATGAAGTCGAGCACCCGCCCGCTTGCGAACAGTTCCGCCACCTATCCGCGCGCCACGGCGTCACTCATGCGCCACCGCCTGGTGCATCTTGCGCAGGCCCAGCGCCATCAGCCCGGCGACCACGGGGATGCTGAGGCCCATGGCAAGCTCCGGGTCGATGTGCCCGCCCGCCGCCTTGAACGCCTTGGCGGCGTAGCCGATCAGGCCGACGATGTAGTACGTGACCGCCGCAATCGACAATCCTTCCACCGTGGATTGCAGCCGTAGTTGCAGCCGCACCCGGCGGTTCATCGCTTCCAGCACCGACTGGTTCTGCCGCTCCCGCGTCACGCTGACCCGGGTGGAAAGCAACTGCGTTGCCCGCGCGACCCGGAGCGATAGCTCCTCCTGCCGCTGCGCGGCGGAGCGGCAGGTGTTCATCGCCGGGGCCAGCCGCCGCGCGGTGAAGTCCTGCATGGTTTGCAGCCCCGGAAGCCGCACCTCCCGCAGGTCCTGCACCCGGCGCTGCACCAGGCCGTCATAGGCAAAAGCGGCGCTGAAGCGGAACAGGTTGTCGGCCTGGCGGCTGTCGATCTCGGCGGCGAGGCGGGTCAGGCGTTCCAGCAGCACCGGCTCGTCCTGGTCGGGCGCCGTGACCATGGCGGCGGTGATCTCGGCCACTTCCCGCTCGCACCGGGCGATCTCGGGCGCCAAAGCCTGGGCGACCGGCAAAGCGAGCAGCGCCATGATGCGGTAGGTGTCGATCTCCATCAGGCGCTGCACCACGCGCCCGGCCTGCGCCGGCGTCATGTTGCGGTCCTGCACGAGCACGCGGCTGAACCCGTCCGCCCGCACCCGGAAGTCGGCGAACGCCGCCGCCGCGCCGCTGCTGACCGCCGACCCCACCAGCACGCCCGGGAACAGCCGCCGCGCCGTGGCGAGCGATTGCGCTTCGTCGTCGTCCTGCGGCAGCAGCGCGACGTGGGTGGCGACCATGACCTGGCCGGGCAGGCTCCTCAGCCAGTCCGCGGGCACGGCGGCGATGGCCGGGTCGTCGAACGGGTCCGTCCCGGTGCCGGACACGATGAACTTGTAGCGGTGGAACTCGGTGTGCCGCTCCCACTTGACGCGGAACGGGCCGAGGTCGGCACTGAAATGGTTGGCGCCCGGGGCCGGCGGCGCCGCGCCGAAGCGTTCCGCAAGCGCGCAAACGGCGCCAAACCCGCCTTCCCGCGCCGCGGTGTCGGAAAACAAGGCGAGGTAGGTCAGCCGGGTGGGCGCCACCAGAAGCTCGGGCGGGCGGGCGTGTACCTCGTCGTTGAGCTGGATGCGCAGCGGGTGGTCGGCGGGCAGGGCAAGGGTCATGCGGGCACTCCCGCGACTCTCTCGGCGAATTGGAGGATCAGCGCCGCCGTGTCCTCCGGCCGCTCCTCGTGCGCAAGGTGGCCGAGGCCGGGCATGGCGACCAGGGAGGCCCCGGGCACGACCGCGCGGACCCGCCCGGCCTGGGCAGGCGGCACGGCCCGGTCGTTCGCGCCGACGATCAGCAGCAGCGGCACCTTGAGCCGGGGCAGGTCGCGCATCAGCGGCGTCAGGTCCCACCGCGCCATCATGCCGAGCGCCGCCGCGGCGTGGGCGGGGTTGCGGATCACCCGGCCGTACAGCGCAACACCCCGCGCGTCGATGCGCGACCCCGTGCCTTCCAGGATTTGCGCAACGGCCCCATCGCTTTTGGCCCGCCACGCGAAAAGCTGCGGCAGCAGCGGCAAGCCGACCAACAGCCGCGCCAAGGGCGAGAAGATCTGGCCGGGCACCCCTTCCAGCGGCACGAAGGCGCCGTTCAGGCTGACCAGGCCCCGCGGCGCGATCTGCCCATCCAGCGCCATCCGCGCCAGCACCGCCGCCCCGGCCGAATGCCCCACCGCCAGCACGGGCCGCACGTTGAGCGCGTGCAGCAGCCCGCCCAGCGACTTCGCCATCCCGGGCAAGGACAGCCGCGCCGTGGCGGGGCTTTCCGTGAACCCGTGGCCCGGCAGGTCGGGGGCGACCACGGTGAAGTGCCGGGCCAAGAGCGGCGCCAGCGCCCGCCAGGAGTGCGTCGCGGCCCCGGTGCCGTGCGCCAGCAGCAGCACCGGCCCCGATCCCATGACCTGGACGTGCCACATCAGCCCGGCGGCACGGACGAAGCGGCTGGCCTCCCGGTTCGGCCAGTCCCGCCCGTCTCGCGCCCAGCCGCGCCGGTCACTCATGCCCGGATCACCCGGGACAGCGCCGCCGCGTCGGCATAGGGCAGCGGCACGTAGCGGGCGTCCATCGCGGCGGCCAGGCGCTGGCTGGCCGGGTGCGGGCGGGGCGAGGTATCGACCAGCAATGCCGCCAGCCGTGCCGCGCGGACCTGC
>CALMAB010000131.1 GCA_937858325.1 uncultured Acetobacteraceae bacterium | reverse complement strand
GCCTGGGGGTGCCCTCGGACCGCTTGACCACTTGGCGCCGACCCGGCCGGACGCCGCGCTCGCCACCCACGCCGTCCACGCGGCGGCATTCCGCGATGCGGCGCCTACGGCCTGGCCGCGGGTGATCGCGCTCGTCGTGCAGCCCGGCGTCGAATTCGGGCTGGAAGACGTGGCGGTTTATGCGCCGGAGCCGGCCCGCGCCCTGATCACGGCTCTGGACCGGATGCCGGGCCTGGTGTTCGAGGCACATTCGACCGACTACCAGCCGGAAGCGGCGCTGCGCCAGTTGGTGGGGGACGGCTTCCGCATCCTCAAGGTCGGTCCCGGCCTCACCTTCGCGCTGCGGGAGGCGCTGTACGGGTTGGACGCGATCGCGGCCGTGCTGCGGCCCGGCATGGCCTCGGTTCCGGCCGCCATGGAACAACTGATGACGGCGCAGCCGCAGGACTGGCAAGGCCACTACCCCGGAACGCCGGACGAGCAGCGCCGGCTGCGTCATTACAGCTACAGCGACCGCATCCGCTATTACTGGCCGCTGCACCCGGCGCGGGAGGCGGTGGACGGGCTGCTGACCGTGCTGCACGGCGTCCGCATCCCTGAAACCCTGATCAGCCAGCACTTGCCGCGGCTGCACGGGCGCGTGATGGCCAGGACCCTGGCGCCGGATGCCCGGACCTTGCTGATCCAGGCGGTGCGCGATGTCCTGCACACCTATTCCAGGGCCTGCCGCGGCCCCGACGCGCAACAAGGAGTGTGAACCCTGTCACAAGCGAAGACACTGGACGGCAAGGTGGCCGTCATCACCGGCGCGGCGCGCGGCATCGGCCTCGCCATCGCGCGACGCTTTGCCACGGAAGGGGCGCGCGTCGTGATCGCCGACCTGAACGAGCAGGGCGCCCAGGACGCCGCGGCGACGGTGGGTGGCGGCGCGCTGGCGCTTTCCCTCGACGTGACCCGGCAGGAATCGATTGACGCGATGATCGCGGCGGTGGTCGCGCAGTGCGGGCGGCTCGACATCCTGGTCAACAATGCCGGCATCTTTGACCTGGCGCCTATCGCCGAGATCACCCGCGAAAGCTACCGCCGGGTGTATGCCGTGAACGTCGAGGGGCTGCTGTTCACCACCCAGGCCGCGGCCCGGCAGATGGTCGCGCAGGGGCACGGAGGCCGGATCATCAACTTCGCGTCCCAGGCCGGCCGGCGCGGCGAGGCGCTGGTGGCGGTGTACTGCTCGTCCAAGGCGGCGGTGATCTCGCTCACCCAAAGCGCCGGGCTGGACCTGATCAAGCACGGCATCAACGTGAACGCCATCGCGCCGGGCGTGGTGGACAACGAGCACTGGGACGACGTGGACGCGCGCTTCGCGCGCTACGAGGGCTTGCAGCCCGGCGAAAAGAAGCGCGCGGTCGGCGCCGCCGTGCCGTTCGGCCGGATGGCGCGTCCGGAGGAGATCGCCGGCTTGGCCGTCTTCCTGGCCGGCCCGGACGCCGGCTACATCGTGGCCCAGTGCTACAACATCGACGGTGGCAACTGGATGAGCTGACCTGTTTCCATTTCTTCCGAAACGGTGATATCCAACAAACCTAAACCAAGAGGGGAAATGGACAGCATGATGCGTAAAGCTTTTGCCGCCGCGACGGTCCTGGCCGCGGGCGGCCTGCCGTCGCTGGCGCTTGCGGACGCGACGCTCACCATCGCGACGGTCAACAACGTCCAGAT
>CALMAB010000130.1 GCA_937858325.1 uncultured Acetobacteraceae bacterium | reverse complement strand
GGCCGACGGCGCTGCCGCCGCAGCTCTTCCTCGGGTCGGCGCCGGCCAACGTCGTGGCGGTGCCGGCTGGGTCCGGCGTGCTCGCGGGCACGGCGGGCCGGGATGCCTTTTTCGTGGACGGCGCCGCCGCCGGGCCGCAAACGGATGTGCTGGCCGCCTTCGGCGGCGGCGATGCGGTGGTGCTTTGGGGCTTCCGGGCGGGCATCTCGACCTTTGCCTGGTTGGATGGCGTGGCCGGCGGCGCCGGGCGCACGCTGCGGGCCGACATTTCCGGCACCGGCACTGCCGTCACCAGCCTGGGCTTCGCCGGCCGGACCGCCAGCGACACCGACCGCTTCGCCATCGGCTTCGGACGGTTCAACGGGCTTGATTTCCTGTCGATCGTGTCGCCGCCTTGACGGGCCTCGGCCTTCTTCCATGATGCGGACCGGGCACTGTGGGGAGAAGCTTGATGAACCTGCGCGAGATCGCCTCCGGCCTGCGCTTTCCCGAGGGGCCGGTGGCCATGCCGGACGGCTCCGTGGTCCTCGTGGAAATCGAGCGCGGCTGCCTCACGCGCGTGCTGCCGGACGGCGCGAAGCAGGTGGTGGCGCAGCTTGGCGGCGGGCCGAACGGGGCGGCCATCGGGCCGGACGGCCGGGCTTACGTGTGCAACAACGGCGGCTTCAGGTGGGTGGACGACGAGACCGGGCTGCGCCCGGTCCTGCAAGCCGACGACTACAGCGGCGGGCGGATCGAGCGGGTGGACCTCCTCACCGGGGCGTTCGAGACGCTCTACGCGGCGAGCGACCAGGCGCCGCTGCGCGGTCCCAACGACCTGGTGTTCGACCGGCATGGCGGGTTCTACTTCACCGACCTCGGCAAGGGACGCCTGCGGGAGCTGGACCGCGGCGCCGTGTATTACGCCCGCGCCGACGGCAGCCTGATCCGCGAGGTGGCGTTCCCCATGCTCACGCCCAACGGCGTCGGCCTGTCGCCGGACGGCGGCACGCTTTACGTGGCGGAAACCGAGCCGGCCCGGCTGTGGGCGTTCGACCTGGCGGGACCGGGCGAAATCCGGCGGCAGCCCTGGCCGTCACCGCATGGCGGCCGGCTCGTCACCGGCAGCGCCAACTACCAGCGGTTCGACAGCCTGGCGGTGGACCGTGCGGGCAACATCTGCGTCGCCACGCTGGTGCACGGCGGGATTTCGATCATCACGCCTGACGGCGCCTCCGTCCGGCACGTGCCGATGCCGGAGCGCTGGGTGACCAACATCTGCTTCGGCGGCGCGGACCTGCGTACCGCCTTCATCACCCTGTCCTCCACCGGACGCCTGGTGGCGTGCGAGTGGGAAGAAGCCGGCACGCCGCTGGCCTACCTGAACGCCTGATCGCCGCGGCGGGTCGGCCGCCGCCCGCCCCGCGTCAAGCGGCCGGAGCGCGGGGGCTTTGCAGCATCTGCTGCCGGGCCTGCGCCGCGCAGGCGTCGAGCGCGGCCGTGAGTTCGTCGGGCGGAACGTGGTGGCCATGGTCGGCAAGCGCGATCTGCACGTGCTGCAACAGCCGCTCATCGTGCCGGGCGCCGTCGCGCACCGCCAGGACCGACGCGGTCAGGTCGGTTGCCGCAGGGCCGGAAAGGTGGAACCGCTCTGCCGCCCACCCGGCGAACAGCTTGTCGCGCCGCGCGGTCACGAGGAAGCGGAACTCCTCGTCATGCGCGAACTTCGCCTCGAACGCCCGTTCGCGTTCCTGCCATGTGGTCATCGGCGCCTCCCCTGCGCGTTCTCGCGCCAGGCGCCGGCTTGGGCGCTCGGCGCGCCGGGTGCCACCATACCAGGACCCGGCGCCGTCAGAACAGCAATTTTGCCGTGGCGTCGCAAAGGACCGCGGTCAGCCGGTCGCCGTGCCGACGCTTGGGCGACCAGCCGAGGCCGCGGTGGTGGTGCTGAGACCTGTCGCGCGGCAAGACAATCTCATCGTTGTGATGCATAGGTAATGCATCCGGAATCACCAGCCAAGTCGAGCAAGAACGGCGCCGCGCATGTATCCGTTGCACTCTCGTGAACAAGCCCTGGCTGCTGGTTTGTTTACCTTGCAGATGTGCAAACCAGACTAATGTGCCTGCTAGCGTTCCTACAATTGAGAGATGCAATGCGCAGCGCATTCATGTGCACCGAGCCGGGGAGCGGCTGCTCGTCAGGGCCTGTAAGCTTGGGCTGCCCACTTGTCATTTGTTAATGCGGGCACGCTGATGTCGGACAGCCATGATGGCCCGCCCAGCCATTTCCGCGTGCTGGCCGAGCACTTCTCCGCCTTTGCAAGCCTGTCAGCTGCGGAGCTGAAGCTGTTGGGCGACCTGGCAGAGGCGGCGCGCTACCACCCGCCTTACCGAGACCTCTACGTGGCGGGCGCACCGCCCCCGCCGCTGCGCATGGTCGTCGCGGGGTGGGCCTGCCAATACCGCCTGCTGCCCGACGGCCATCGGCAGATCGTCAGCCTCAAGCTGCCGGGAGACCTCCTCACGCCCTTGATGCCGGTCCGGCTGCCGTCGTCCTGCGCCGTCGCGGCGCTGACCGAGCTGGAAACGGTGAACGCCCAACCGTTTGCGGACGCCGCAGCCGCCGCCGAGCCGGCGCATCCTGGCCTCGCGCACGGCATCCGCGTCATGGCGCACCTGGACGACATGCTGCTCTACGACCAGATCGTGCGGCTGGGCCGGCAGACCGCGTGCGGCCGATTCGCCCACCTGATGCTGGAACTGCGTGAGCGGCTGGACCGCGTAGGCCTGGCGGAGACCGACAGCTTCCCGATGCCGCTGACCCAGGACGTGCTTGCCGACGTGCTCGGCTTCAGCGTCGTCCACGTCAACCGCACCGTGCAGCAGTTGCGGCGGGATCGGCTGCTGGACATCCGGAACGGCACGGTCACGCTGACACAGCCCGCGGCCCTGCAGGAGCTATCAGGGTGGGCGCCGCTGCCCGGAGCGCCCGTCGGGCCGAGGCCGCCCAGGCGCCCGGGGGGCCGCAAGGGTTAGCGGCCTACCCGCCGCGGCTCGGCATCTCCCCAGCGGCGATCAAGGCCCGGGTGATCGCGACCATGCGGCGGCCCTGGTGCCGGGCCGTTTCCAGGTCTTCTTTCCTGGGCGGCCGGTGCTCAGAGCCGCAGATCGCCGAGGCGCCGTAGGGCGACCCGGCTTCCAGCATCGCCTGGTCCGTGTAGCCGGTCGGCAGGATCACCATGCCGAGATGCGCCATCGGCGCGTAAAGCGACAGCGTGACCACCTCCGACCCGCCGTGCGGCCAGGACGCGGCGGCGAACGCCCCGCCGACCTTGCCGGCCAGCGCGCCGCGCTTCCACTGCGGGCCGAGCAGGTCGAGGAAGTTCTTCAGCTCGGTCGCCATGGTGCCGAAGTAGCAGGG
>CALMAB010000129.1 GCA_937858325.1 uncultured Acetobacteraceae bacterium | reverse complement strand
CCCGGGCTATTTTCTTGGGTGTTCGCGGCTGTCATCGCGTGCAGTGAAATTGGGCGTTGGTGCAGGGAGGTGACGCGAGTGCAAGCTTTGCCCTTTTCCGGCGCTTTCAGGTAACGCGGACGGAGACGGGCTTGGCGGTGCGGATCATGCGGTTGAGCGCTTGGACCGCGAGGGCGACCTCGCCCCGTTGGGCGGGCGGGCTGCGAGCGCGCAGCTTGGGGCCGATCAGGTGCTTGTACCTGCCGATGGCTGTTTCGGCGAGCGAGCGGCGGCCGTAGCCTGTCGCCCTTTGCCAGGCCATCCTGCCCCGCTCGGCGATGAGCCGGATGTGGCGGTCGCGCGGGGTCTGCCGGGCGGAGTCGCTTGTGCTCGGCACGGCGGAAGCGCGCGGGGGCACAACCACGTCCGGCGCCGGGTCGGGCTGGCGCGCCCTGGCCGCTTCGTAAGCGGGATCGCCGTCGTAGGCGCCGTCGGTGGTAACGCTGGCGATCGTGCCTCCTGATTGCCCGAGCAGGGCCGGCACCTGGGCTGCGTCGTTTGCGGCGCCCTCGGTCAGCACGTGCGCGGCGATCTCGCCCGTGGCCGCATCCACTCCGAGATGCAGCTTCAGCCATCGCCGCTTTCTCCGGCCGCGCTTCTCGGCATCCCACTCGCCTTGGCCGAACACTTCCAGCCCGGTGCTGTCCAAGACCAGGTGCCTCGGGGCACTGCTGCCTGACACGCACGGCCGACGAGCCGCAAAGGTGCGTCCGGGCCGCGACAAGGTGGTGTGGTCCGGCACCGGCAACTCGACCCCGAGCAGGCGCAGCACGCTGGCCGCGAAGGCCGCGGCTTGGCGCAGGGCGAGGTGGAACACGAGGCGCAACGCCAGCACGAGTTCAACCGCCAGGTCCGAGTAGATCGGCTGGCTGCCCGGCGTTGTCCGGCGCAGGGCATGCCACCCGGCCAGGGCCGCATTGTCGAGCCAGAAGGTCAGATCACCGCGCCGCCCCAGCCCGGCATCGCCGCTTGCCGGCCAAAGGTGCTGCAATCCGGCATGCACGGCGCCATGCGGTGCGGACAGGGCCTGGCACGCGCGCGAACAATCCTGAAACTTCACGGAACCTTCCCAGACCGGCTCTGGCGCGCACTGCCCGGGGGCAGGCAGAAAGGGCGGCGCGAGCGGCAAGCCGCCGCGCCTCGCCGGACCAGGGAATTCAGCCCATGCGCTTCATCGCCCTAAGCTTGATCCTCGCATGTCCTGCCCTCGCCGCGCCTCCCGATGAGGCGGCAACCTGCACGACCCGCCATGCCGAGGTCGCCAGGCAGGCAGCCACCTTCAACGGCGACTCGCGCACCAAGCGCCTGATCGACGCTGACCTCAAGCGTGCCTTGCGGGAGCAGGCGGAAGGAGACAGCGACGAGTGCATCGAGGCGCTCGACCACGCGACGAAGCTGCTCGCCGGCGGCACATGACCTCGGGACCTTATGGCCTTCGTCCGGCACGCGCCGGCGTCCGGAATGTCTCTGAATTGTCTTTCTTCCGACCGGGACTGGTTTGGCCCGGTTTGTTAGGAAAGATCGGCCTGGCGGTCCAGGACTGAGCTATTGCTTCGACAGCCAGCTTACGAGAGTGGAGAACGGATCATGGCGGCGCTTGGACACGGACAACTGCTGAGGGCGGGCCTGCTGGCCGCGACGTGGCTGGCAGCACTTCCGCCGGCGCACGCCGCGGACACCACCCTGATCGACGGCAACAACGGCGCCCTGCCGCTGCCGACCGGGCAGTACGTCACGCCCACCGCGCCGCTGACCAATGCGCTGCAGCAGGACCTGAACCCCGGGCTGCCCGACTACCCGGATTTCGTCGCCGGCGCGGCGGTGCGCTCGCAGCTCAGCCCGGACGGCGCCACGCTCGCGATCATCTGCGCCGGGCAGAACACGCTGAACGACAAGACCGGCGCGGTGGATGTGGCGAACTCCACCCAGTACGTCTTCCTCTACGACGTGTCGGGCGCCCACAAGACCGCGCCCAGGCTGGCCCAGGTCATCAAGCAGGCGAACGCGCACATCGGCCTGGTCTGGTCGCCGGACGGCGGCACGCTCTACGCCACGGGCGGCAACGACGACGCGGTCTATGCCTATACGCAGACCAACAGTGGGACCTGGGCGCAGGCGGCGAAGATCCCCTTGGGCCATAAGCCCCCGCCGGCTCCCGCCGGCACGGCCAGCAATCCAGCCGCCGGCGGCGTCGGCCTCGCCGTGCAGCCGAACGCGAGCGGCCTCGGCATCTCCGACGACGGGGCGACGCTGGTGGTCGCCAACAACTACAACGACAGCATTAGCGTGATCGACACCGCGGCCATGGCGGTCCGCTACGAGCACGACCTGCGCCCCTTCTTCGCGGGCAACGAGGGCACCGACGGCGTGCCCGGCGGCGAGTACCCGCTCGCGGTGGCGATCAAGAACAATGCCGTCGCCTACGTGTCCTCCTACCGCGACCGCGAGGTGGTGGCGGTCGATATCTCGTCTCCGGCCGCCGGCCGCTTGCTCACCCGCATCAAGCTCGACGGCAACGCGAGCGGAATGACCCTCAACAAGGCGCAATCGGCCCTGTTCGTGGCGCAGGACAACGCCGACCAGGTCGCGGTGATCGACACCGAGGACAACCGGGTGGTCGCCCGGATCGACGCCCGCGCGCCCGCAGGCGTCCTGGCCGGCCCGCGCTACACGGGCGCCGCCACCTTCGCGGTCACGCTCTCGCCGGACGAGGGGACGCTTTACGCGGTCAACAACGGCTCGAACTCCGTCGCCGTGATCCCGCTGGCCGGTCCGAACGCGCTCACGGTCACGGGCCTGATCCCGACGGCCTACGCGCCCAAGGACATCACGCTCAGCGCCGACGGGACGTGGATGTACGTCATCAACGGCAAGAGCGACACCGGCCCCAACCCCGGCAACCTGATGGGCAACACCGCACGCATCACCAACATCACCTATCCCGGCGGCAACGCCGCCGCCGCAGCCGCCGCCAAGGCGTCGAACCAGTACCAGTTCCAGTTGGAGCACGCGACCCTGGTCAGCGCCCAGGTTCCGGGCGGCAACGACCTGCCGAGCATGACGGACGCGGTGGCGCGCAACAACTTCTACAGCGTCCCGCCCGACACGTCCGACGCGGCGGTGATGGGCTTCCTGCACCGGAAGATCCAGCACGTGATCTACGTCGTGAAGGAGAACCGCACCTTCGACCAGATCCTGGGCGACCTCACCAACGGCGCGAACGCCGACCCCTCGCTCACGCAGTTCGGCCGGCGCGTCACGCCGAACTTCCACCGGATCGCCCGCAACTTCGTGACGCTCGACAACTTCATGGACCCCGGCGACGGCAGCATGGACGGCTGGTCGTGGAGCCTGCGCGGCCGGGTCACGAGCACGGAGGAGGTGACACAGCAGATCAACTACGCCGGCGTCAACCGCGGCCTGTCCTACGAGTCCGAAGGCGCGAACCGCAACGTGCCGGTCGGCCTGCCGGCCACCGCCGACCGCGACACGGCCACCAAGGGCCTGTACACCGCCGGCGCGGCCGGCCTGCCCGGCGGCACCGCCAACCTGCTGCCGGGCGCGGCCGACGTGGCGGGCACCGACTCCCCGTTCGGCGTCCAGCGCGGCACCATCTTCGACGCCGTGCTGCAGTCGGGCCTCTCGGTGCGGAACTACGGCTTCCTGGTGAACAACATCGGCCCCACCACCTACCCGGACGGCCGCCCCGTCGAGAACGCGGGCGAGGCCGGCGTCGTCCAGGCGGCCGCGCTCAACCCGACGCTGGCGCCGTTCACCGACGTGTACTTCCGCGGCTACGACCAGACCTACTCGGACCAGTGGACGTTCAACGAGTGGAACCGCGAGTTCATGGGCTACATCGCGAACAACAACCTCCCGAGCTTCGAGACGGTGCGCTTCAGCCACGACCATACCGGCAGCTTCGGCACGGCGCTCGCCGGGGTGAACACGCCCGACACCCAGGAAGCGGACAACGACCTCGCCGTCGGCCGCCTCGTGGAAGCGGTGGCGCACAGCCAATACGCCAACAACACCGTGATCATCGTGACCGAGGATGACTGCCAGGACGGCCCCGACCACGTGGACTCGCACCGCGCGACCACCTACGTCGTGGGCGCCTACGTGAAGAAGCGGGCGGTGGTCAGCACGCGCTACAACCAGGTGAGCGTGCTGCGCACGATCGAGGACATCCTGGGCACGCCGCACATCAACCTCAACACCGCCTACCAGCGGCCGATGGCCGACGTGTTCGACGTGTCCTCCTCCGGCGCCTGGAACTACAACGCCGTCGCCTCCACGGTCCTGAAAACCACCTCGCTCGCCCTGGCCGACACCGGGCTAAAGTATGCGGGAGGCCCGGACATCCTGCCGCGGCACGACGCCGCCTATTGGGACAAGGCGACGCGCGGCTTCGATTTCTCGGCGGAGGACCGCGTGCCGGTGGACCTGATGAACGAGGTGATGTGGGAGGGGCTGATGGACGGCCAGCCCTACCCAAGGGAACGCTCGGGCAAGAAGATGGGTACGGTGGCCGCGGACGCGGAGGAGTAGGCAGTCCTGCACAGGACCGGGCATGACCGCGAAGGTGGGGCGGGCGCTGCCGGCCTCCCAACGCTTGTGCAGTTCCTACCGCCCGGTTCGCGTCGTCAACAGGAAGATCACCGACAAGCCCGCGAACAGGATCGGCCCGGACCAGATGCCCGCCGGGGCGAGAGGGAGCGCCAGGCAGGCCACGGCGACCCAACCCACGACGGCGAGAGCGCCGTCATCAACGAACAAGGCCCAGAGTTCATCCAGGCAGCGCCGCAGCAGCTTCACGACGGCCGCGCCGCGCCGTGCCGCCGGAGCCAAGCGGCGGCGATGGCCGAGACCAGCAGATAAGCGCCGCCGAGCGGCACGATGGCAAGGTCGTCGCCAGGCCAGGCCAGCCCGGCGCCCTCGCCGACCCAGAACGTGCCCAGCCCGGCCAGCGAGGCGCCGACCAGGCGTTTCAGCGTGTTCTCGGGCACTTGGGTGATCGGCCGGTGCAGCAGCCCGCCGACGGCGACAACCAGGGCAAGCGCCGCCGCAGCCCCCAAGGCAGCGGGACCGAGCAGGTCCGCGCCGCCCGAACCGACCGCCACCACGATAAAGATGACCTCCAGCCCCTCGACCGCCGTGGCCTGGAAGGCCGCAGCGGCGCCCGGCACATCCCAGGC
>CALMAB010000128.1:5620-6600 GCA_937858325.1 uncultured Acetobacteraceae bacterium | reverse complement strand
GGGCGAGCAGGCGGGTGTCGGCATGGCCGGCGTGGGCGCGGGGAACAGGCTCGGTCGGCATGGCGCACTCGCTTTGCAGAACAGGAACGGAATAAGAACATTCTGCGATCTCCGACGCAAGCGCGTCGAGGCGCAAATTCCTAGTTGCGGCGGCGCCAATTCCTAGGCACGATGCCGCCCATGAAGCACGAGGACATTTGGCGCGCGCTCGACACCCTGGCGGCCGAGTATGGGCTGTCGGCGTCGGGCCTGGCCAAGAAGGCCGGGCTGGACGCCACGACGTTCAACCGGAGCAAGCGGCACATGCCGGACGGCCGCGCCCGCTGGCCCAGCACGGAAAGCCTGGCCAAGGTGCTGGACGCCACCGGCGCCAGCCTGGAGCTGTTCACCTCCCTGGTGACGGGCTCAGCGACGGTGACGACGGCCCGCCCGCCGCGGCGCATCCCGCTGCTCGGCATGGCGCAGGCCGGGGGCAACGGCTTCTTCGACGATGGCGGGTTCCCGGTGGGCGGCAGCTGGGACGAGGTCAGCGTGCCGGAGATCGGCGACCCGCACGCCTACGCCCTGGAAATCTCCGGCGACTCGATGGAGCCGGTGTTCCGCGACGGCGACATGGTGGTGATTTCCCCGGCGGCGCCGATCCGCCGGGGCGACCGCGTGGTGCTGCGCACGGCGGCGGGCGAGGTGATGGCCAAGCAGCTCGCCCGTCGCTCGGCGAAGCGGATCGAGCTGAAAAGCCTCAACCCCGAGCACCGCGACCGCAGCTTCGACCTCATGGAGGTGTCCTGGATGCACCGGGTGATCTGGGCCAGCCAGTAGCGGCAAATTGCGCTTGGCTGCGAGGCCAGAGCCTGAGAGCATGGCCGGCGGAGGTGGCCCATG
Source organism: uncultured Acetobacteraceae bacterium (assembly GCA_937858325.1). Lineage (GTDB taxonomy): Bacteria > Pseudomonadota > Alphaproteobacteria > Acetobacterales > Acetobacteraceae > CAHJXG01. The sequence goes on along the minus strand of CALMAB010000128.1, from coordinate 5,718 downwards.
CGTTTGGTGATCCTGTTGCTGCTGCTGTTGACGGGGGTTGGGGCGGGCGCCGCGCGGGCGGCCGAGCCGGTCGATATGACGTTGGTGCTGGTGTCCGA
>CALMAB010000128.1:0-5610 GCA_937858325.1 uncultured Acetobacteraceae bacterium | reverse complement strand
GGGCCAGCCAGTAGCGAGATTTTGCGCTTGGCCGCGGGGCCATAGCCTGAGAGCATGGCTGTCAACGGAGGTGGCCCATGCGTTTGCTCATCCTGTTGCTGCTGCTGTTGGCTGGACCCGGTGCCGCGCAGGCGGCCGAGCCGGTCGACATGACGCTGGTGCTGGTGTCCGACGTGTCGCGCAGCGTCGATGACAGCGAGTTCCAGATGGAAAAGGCCGGCTACGCCGCCGCGCTCAACGACCCGCGGGTGATCGCGGCGATCCGCGGCGGCGCGGTGGGCGCCATCGCCATCGCCTACGTGGAGTTCGCCGGGTCCTACGAGGTGAACACGGTGCTGGACTGGCGCGTGGTGCGCGACGCCGCGTCCGCCCGGCAGTTCACCGACGCGCTGGACAGCGCGCCGCGCTCCTTTTGGGGACGCACCAGCATCAGCGCCGGGATCGACCGGGCGATGCGGCTGCTGGCGGAAAGCGGGTTCGAGGCGCAGCGCCGGGTGATCGACGTGGCCGGGGACGGCACCAACAACTCGGGCCGGGAAGCCGCGGCGGCGCGCGACGACGCGGTGGCGGCGGGCGTCACGGTGAACGGCCTGGCGATCATCAACGAGCACCCGGTCAGCTACACCTACGCGCACGTGCAGCCGCCGGGCGGGCTGACGGAATGGTATCGGCAGAACGTGGCCGGGGGCACCGGCAGCTTCGTGGTGGAGGTGCGGGAGTTCCCGGCCTTTGGCGAGGCGATGACCCGCAAGCTGATCAACGAGATCGCGGCGTTGCCCGCGCAACACGCCCCGCTTTGAAGTTATAGCCCCTCACAATATCGTGGCCCGGCGAACCGGAGCCTCGCTCAACCGTCAATTGGTCTCACCAGCGAGACGGACGGGCCTGGACCATGCAGTCGAACGAGCTTGCCGCGGTGATCCCAAAGGCCAAGCAGTCAAGCGAGACGGTTGAGGTCATCCCGGTCGTCGAGGAAACCCTGCGCGTCGAGAAGCGCGAATACGAAAGCGGCCGGGTGCTGGTCCACAAGACCGTGACCGAGCGCGACGAGGTGGCCGAGGTCCTGCTGCGCCAGCAGGATCTGATCGTGGAGCGCGTGCCCGTCGGGCGCGCCGTGTCCGAAGCGCCGCAAACCCGGCAAGACGGCGACACGCTCATCGTGCCGATCCTGGAAGAGGTCGTGGTCGTCGAGAAGCGGCTGTTCCTCAAGGAGGAACTGCACATCCGCAAGCATTCCACCGAGCGGACCGAGCAGCACAAGGTGCGCCTGCGCACCGAGCACGTCGAGATCGAGCAAACCGGGCGCAGCCCGTCCGACGAAGCAACAAAATCGAAGGAGATGCCAGCATGAGTGGTTCCTACATGAACGAGCCTGGTTCGAGCAGCTTGAACCAAGGCGCGGCGCACGAGACCGGGCTTTACGACCCGTCCCGCCATGACAACCAGATCGTCGCGCTGTATGAGACGCGAGCCCAGGCCGACGCGGCGCGCGAGAAGCTTGTTGCGGCCGGCGTGGACGGCAGCACCGTGCAGGTGATGGACAAGGGCGCTGACGAGATGGCCGGCGGCGTGGACTACGAGGCGGGCAACCAGGGCCTGTGGGGTTCGATCAAGAGCCTGTTCATGCCGGACGAGGACGCCCACGCCTACAGCCACGCGGTGGGCGCCGGCCACGCCATGGTCGTGGTGACGCCGAACGCGAAGTCTGACCGCAACCAGATCATCCAGGCTTTGGAAACAACCGACCCGCTCGACTTCGACGCCAAGCTCGAGGAATGGCGCCAGTCGGGCTACAACTACGCGCCGAGCAGCGCGACCACGACGAGCACCGGCACCAACATGGCCAGCACGGCCGCCACTGGCGGCGCGGCGCTGGCGGGCGCGGCGACAGCGGGCGCGGCCACGGCCGGCACCAAGACCACGGGCACCGCGACGACAGGCACCACGACGACGGGCACCGCCGCGACGGCCGCCCCGATGACCGGCACCGCGGCGCGCGCCGGGGACACCGAAACGATCAAGGTGATGGAGGAGAGGCTGCGGGTCGGCAAGCGCGAGGTCGCCGGCGGCGCCGTGCGCGTGCGCAGCTACGTCGTGGAACGCCCGGTCGAGGAGCAGGTCCACCTGCACGAGGAGCGGGTCACGGTGGAGCGCCACCCGGTGGACCGCGCCGTCACCGGGGCCGATGCCGCGGCGTTCCAGGAGCGCACCATCGAGGCGCGCGCCACGAGCGAGGAGGCTGTCGTCAGCAAGGACGCGCGGGTCGTCGAGGAGATCGGCATCCGCAAGGAAGCGTCCGACCGGACCGAAACCGTCCGCGACACCGTGCGCAGCACCAAGGTCGATGTGGAGGACGGCACCAAGACCGTGCCCGGCACCCCCGCCGCGGGCACGACCACGACCACCACCACGGACAAGACGTCCGGCAGCATGGGTACCGGTGGCAGCGCGTCGAACTCCACCCCGGGCGCCACGACGAGCGGCATGAACGCGCCGCGCAAGTAGCCTGCCTGGGCGGTATGGCTGAAACGAGGGGGAGGCGTAGGCCTCCCCCTTTTCGTTGTGGAACCGCTCGGCCCGCCTTCCGTGCCGCCCGCATTTGCGGCGGGCATTCCCCGTCTGTCCATAATCCGCGCCGCAGAACGGAGGAGGGGTGTCAGTTCGGGGTGGTGTTCTTCCTGGACAAACCGCAGTCCTGCCGTGAGGGGCACCGCGTGCTCACGCCGGGCGGGCGCTATCTGTTCAACGTTTGGGATTCACACAGGTATAATCCGTTCGGGCGCGTCGCGCACGGTTTGCTTCAGAAGCTTTTCCCTTCGGACCCGCCGCAATTCTACCGCGTGCCCTTCGGCAACCACGAGATCGACTGATCAAGGCGGCCTTGATCGAAGCGTTGCACGAGGAGGTTGGCGCTGATCCCGGCCACACGTCCGCTCAGGCCATCGTTTTCGAAGCGAGCAAGCCCGGACAGGGCAAATCACGCCAAGCTCCCCGCTGAGTGACGGCCGCTGACGGGGCTTGTGCCAGCAGCCGTGCGCTTCCATTGATCCCGATCATTGCGAGGAGCGCAGCAACGCGGCAATTCAGGGGCCGCGAGTGCCGCGCCGGCAGCCCCTGGATTGCCACGCCGCCAAGGCGGCTCGCAATGACGAAGAGGGGCGGGGCAAGGGGCCATGGGCATTATCGACTCCTTTAAAGGTGCGGCACATGCGTTGGGCAGCGTTTGGGTTGGTCGTGGGGCTGCTCGGCTGCAACGAGGCCTTGCCGGTCGGCAGCTTCCGCGACACGGCGCCGGTTCTCGACCCCATCCGGTTCTTCACCGGCCACGTCGTCTCCTGGGGCGTCCTGGAAAACCGCGCGGGACAGCCGACCCGCATCGTGCGAACGGATTGCGTGGGGGAAGCGGGCGACGGCACGCTCCGCATGACGCAGCGGCTGACAATCGGGGAGGACGCGCCCGTGACCCGGACCTGGCAGATGCGCCGGGCCGGTCCGGGCCGCTTCGAGGCGACCGCCAACGACATGGTGGGCAATGCGGTGGGCGAGGCGGCCGGCCGGGCCTTCCATTGGCGCTGGACCCTGGCCACGTCGCCGGGCAACCCGCTGAAGAACGTCGATATGGACCAATGGTGGTATTTGCTGGATGACGGGTCGATGCTGAACCGCACCACGATCCGCAAGCTCGGCGTGATCGTGGCCGAGGTGTCGGAGCATTTTGCCCACGCCCCATGAACGCGGCGGTTGTCACCCGTGCGCGAGCATGCGAACCGGGGGGCGGCGGCCGCATTGAACCCTGGCACTGGATAAAGGATCGAACGGATGCTGACGTCGGTAATGCGCTCATTGGGCGAAGCGTTGCGGCCGGTCCGGCCCGGCATGATCATGCTGTCCACCAGCAAGTTCTCGGGCTTCCTAGGGTCCGCCATCACGGTCAGCAGCCCCGCCTTCGACGATGGCCAGCCGATGCCGGCGCGGTTCACCCAGGACGGCGAGAACCTCAGCCCGCCGCTGCGGTGGGAGGGCCTGCCGCCGCAGACCCAATCCGTGGTGCTGCTGGTGGAGGACGCCGACATCCCGTGGCTGCGCCCGTTGGTCCACCTGATCGTGCATTCCATCCCGGCTGACAAGACCGAGTTCGCCGAGGGTGAAATCCCGCTGCGGGTGTCCGGGACGATGCCGGGCGGCTGGGCGTGCGGGCGCAACGCGCTGGGCCGTCCGGGCTGGACCGCGCCCACGCCGCCGCCGGGCCATGGGCCGCACCGCTACGCTTTCCAGATCTTCGCCCTGGATGCCCGCCCGCAGTTCGACTACCCGCCGGGACGCGCGATGCTGCTGCGGACGATCCGCCCGCACTTGATCGCGCAGGGCCGGATGATCGGGACCTACGAACGCCGCTAGACCGACCGAACGCGCCGCTCAGAACACCGGCAGGTCAGGGAACGGCGTGCCGAACCACTTGCGGTGCAGGGCGTCAAGCTCGCCGTTGTTCTTGACGTAATAGACGAACGTGTTGACCCATTGGTGCAGGTTGAACTGGTTGGCCCGCATGGTGATGCCGTTCGGCTGGCGCAGCAGGATGAACTTCTTGTCGATGTTCGCCCCGGGGTTCTGCTTCATCACGCCGTCGAATGTGAGGCCGGTTTCCGCCATGGCGTCCACCTGGCCGGTCAGCAGCGCCTGGTAGGTGCTGGGCGTGTCGTCGAAGCGCAGCATCCGGGCACCGCTGCCCAGGGCGCCCGTCAGGATCACGTCCTGCACCGTGCCGCGCGGCACGCCGACGCGCAGGCCCTTGAGGTCGTCGATCTTGCTGATCGCCTTGTCCTTGGGGCCATACACCGTGTTCTCGATGGCGCTGTAGGGGATGCTGAACATCACCTGCTTGGCCCGTTCGGGCGTGATGCCGAAGGTCGCGACGATCAGGTCCACCTTGTTGGTGACAAGGAACGGGATGCGGTTCGGCCCGGTCAGCTGCACCAGGTTGGGCTTCACGCCCATGTACTTGGCCAGCAGCTTCGCCACCTCGATGTCGTAGCCGTCCGGCTCCTGCTTGTCGTTCAGCAGGGCATAGGGCGGCAGGTCGATCAGCACGCCGATGTTGATCGTGCCGCGGCTCGTGATCTCGTCCACCGTCTGCGCCCGGGCATGCGGAAGGCCCAGCAGGAAACCGATCACCAGCGCCGCCAGCGCGATGATCACATGGCTGATCCGGACCCGCATCGTCGTCCTCCCCTTGGCCGGGCTGCGCCGGCTTAATGCTTGAAAGACGGTTGGTACGCGCGCGCGAGCCGGACTTCAAGCCGGCGGCTGGCCAGCGTCAGCGGCCAGCACAACAGGAAGTAGATCAGCGCGACGCTGCCGAAGATGGCGAACGGCCGGAACGTCGCGTTGTTGAGCAGCTGCCCGGCGCGCGTCAGCTCCACGAAGCCGATCACCGCCGCGAGCGAGGTGCTTTTGACCAGGTTCACCAGGAACCCCACGGTCGGCGCCGCCGCGATCCGCAGCGCCTGGGGCGCCACCACCCGCAGCAACCGTGCGCCGTAGCGAAGGCCGCGCGCCCGGGCGGCCTCGACCTGCCCGCCGGGCACCGCCTCGATGGAGCCGCGCCAGATT
>CALMAB010000127.1 GCA_937858325.1 uncultured Acetobacteraceae bacterium | reverse complement strand
GTAGGTGTAGACGACGGTGTTCTGGATGTTGCTGTGGCCGAGCCAGTCCTGGACGGGGACGACCCAACATCGCTGCTATCAGCCGCAAAGTAAGCCTACGGCCCTGAGGCGGGCTGTTACGCCGACCCGCTCGATCTCAAGCCGTTCGGCGGTGAGCTGGTGTGATTGCAGGAGTGGGTCCTATGCAGCCGACGCCGCGCTCTTGATGCGCAGGATAGTCTGCCGGCTGGTCTTGAACTCGCGCGCCAAGGTCGACACGGCCATTCCCTCTTCCAGTCGTCGTGCCACAATCACCTGCTGTTCAGTGTTCAGGCTCGCGGGCCTGCCAAGGCGTTTCCCTCCTGCTCGCGCCCGGTTCAGGCCGGCCTGGGTGCGCTCGACCAGCAGGTCGCGCTCGAACTCCGCCACCGCATTGATCACGTTCATCGTCAGCTTACCGGTCGAACTGGTGAGATCGACGCCGCCCAGCGCCAGGCAATGGACCCGTACGCCGAGGTCGGCGAGCTTGGCCACCGTCGAACCCACGTCCATGGCGTTGCGGCCGAGCCGGTCGAGCTTGGTGACGACCAGCACGTCGCCGGATTCCAGCCTGTCGAGCAGGCGCGCGAAGCCGCGGCGCTGGGCAGTGGCGACGCTGCCCGAGACGGTCTCGGTCACGACCCGGCGGGGCTCGATGTTGAAGCCTGCGGCCCGGATCTCCCCGAGCTGGTTGTCGGTGGTCTGGCCGGCGGTGGAAACACGAGCATAGGCAAAAGCGCGCGGCATGGGCCGAACCTGTCCGAAAAGGGCATCCGGAACTTAGCCCATATCCGAAATGGCGAGTAGATATTTTACGGACAGAGTTCCAGGACCTGCCCGAAACCGACCGGTTGCGGAACGCCGACGCCGACGCCGCTGCCGCGGACAGCCGCGGACGCCACAACCGCTCTCACCCCAGCAGATACACCCCTATTCCAGCCCTCACCCAACCCGAAGAAGCCGTTGGTGACAAAGGTGTTGGTTCAGGGCCTACGAGGCTGCCCTGGAGATCACGAGGTAATACTCGCTTTGCTGCTCCGTGCGGTTCTCGAACCAGTGATCGTGGCTCGCCTCGAAATAAAGCGAGTCGCCCTCTTCCAAAGTGACTTCCGTGTCGTCGAAGCCGACCACCACGCTGCCCCGCGCGGCGAGGACGTGCTTGGCCGTTCCCGGCGGATACGGAAGCCTGCCAGTCGACGCCCGGGGCGGCAGACGGTGCAGCACAACCTCCGCAGCCAGCCCGGCCATGATGGGCGAGAGCAGATGGCGTTCAAACCCCGTCTCGGGATCACGAAACGTTTGCCTCTGGTTCCTGGCCACGACGGCAAACGTTTGCCGCTTGCCTTCGTCGGCCATGAGCACCGAAAGCGGGGTGTCGAGGGAGTGCGCGATCCGCTTGGCAATGCCGATCGTGGGGCTCTTCTCGCCGCGCTCCACCTTGGAGAGCATGGCCCTGCTGACGCCGGAAAGCCTTGAGAACTGCTCAAGCGTGTGGCCGAGCCGCTCGCGCCGGCTGCGGATCCTGTCGCCGAACGTCCGGCTCGCCGCGTCGGGGCGGCCCGTGTTCTGCGCGCTGTTCTTCATCATCCGTTGGTCCGGTCCCATGCCCGCTGTCGTGCGGAAGTCTGATCTGGCGCCGCAACGCCCGGCAAGGCCGGTTTCCAGGCACGCCGCCTGCGGCCGTCCTCCTGCCCCAAGCCGAACCTGATTACAGGAACACGCCATCTTCTGCCATCGAAGATGACATCTTCCATAATATACACCGTCTGCTATAAGAGAAGCGCGCCTCTGCGGAGGGCAGCGGCGGCCAAGCTTCGTTCCTCGCCGCGCCACCGGCGGAGACGGACCGGAACAATGCAGAACAAGGAGTGGATGATGTCCGAGCCGGAGCCAGCCGTTCTTGCCCGAAGCGCCGTGAGTTCGGCCGGCTTCCAGGCGCGCACCACGACCGCCGCAGCGGTCGGCACCGTCTTCGAGTGGTACGAGTTCACGCTCTACGCCGCCCTGGCCAGCGTGATCGCCGGCAAGTTCTTCAGCGGCCTCGACCCTGCCACCGGCTTCCTGTTCGCTCTCCTGACCTTCGGCGTCGGCTTCGTCGTCCGGCCGTTCGGCGCCATCGTGTTCGGCCGTCTGGGCGACCGGATCGGCCGCAAGCGCACCTTCCTGATGACCATCGTGATCATGGGCGCCGCGACTTTCGCCGTCGGGCTGCTGCCGACCTTCGCGGCGGCCGGGATCGCAGCGCCTGTCATGCTGGTCACGCTGCGCGTGCTGCAGGGCCTGGCGCTCGGCGGCGAGTACGGCGGCGCCGTCATCTACGTCACGGAGCACGTCGAAAGGCGCCGACGCGGCCTGGCGACCTCGTTCATCCAGATGACGGGCACGCTCGGCTTCGTCATGGCGCTGGTCATGATCCAGCTTGTGCAGGGGGTCGTCGGCCCGGCCGCGTTCGAGGCTTGGGGGTGGCGCGTCCCCTTCCTTGTGTCCATAGCCATGCTCGCCGTTTCGCTGCGCGTGCGCCTGCAGATGCACGAATCGCCCGTGTTCAAGCAGATGGCAGAGGAACGGCGCTTGTCGGCGGCGCCGGTGCTGGAAACGTTCGGCAGTTGGGGGAACGTCAGGCTGCTCTTGGTTGCCTTGGTCGGCATCGGCGGCGGCATGTCGGTCGTCTACTACAACGCCGTGACCTATCCCTTGTTCTTCCTGACCAAGACATTGAACGTCCCGCTCGCTGCGGCCAACGTCATCGTCGGGTGCGGGGCGCTCAGCACCTTGCCGATGTTCTGGTTCGCTGGGTGGCTGTCGGACCGGATCGGCCGCAAGCCGGTCATCCTGGCCGGGTTCACGCTGGGCTTGGCCGCGACGTTCCCGGTGTTCCACCAGGTCGCGGCCATCTCCAACCCGGCACTGGAAGCCGCGCAGGCGCGGACGCGGATCACTGTCGCGACCGACCCAGCCGGCTGCTCCCTGATGTTCAACCCGCTCGGCAACCGCGCCTTCACCTCGCCTTGCGACGTGGCGCGGCAGACGCTCTCAGCCATGTCGGCGAACTACGTGCTGCAGGGTGCGGCCTTTGCGCAGGGCACGGAGGTGCGCGTGGGAGACCGCATCGTCACTGCCGACGCTGCGGCGGGGTTTGACCAGAAGAACTTCGTGGATGCATTGCGGGCCGCCCTGGCGCAGGCCGGGTTCGGCGCGAAAGCCGATCCTGGCCTGTCCGAGCAGATGCAGATCGTCGGTCTGAACGCGATCCTGCTGCTCGCGATGGCGCTCGGCTACGCCCCCGCCGGCGTCGCCATGGCCGAGATGTTCCCGGCCCGCATACGCTACACGGCCATGTCCTTTCCATACCATTTCTCGACGGGCTGGATCGGCGGGCTGCTGCCCACCTTTGCCTTCACCATCGCCGTGGCCCGAGGCAACATCTTCGCCGGGCTCTGGTACACGGTCGGCTGGCTGGCCGTGGGCATCGTCATCACCGGCTTCTTCTACCGCGAACCCCGGACCGAGCCGGATTGACGGGCTGACCCGCATTGCGGCAAACCCTCTACCATAGAAGATAGCCGGGCGCGATCAGCGCCCGCCCCACCGGACAGGAGCAAACACGGATGAGTGCAGCCACAAACGACAAGGTTGAGGTTTCGGCTCTTGGCGCGCGTCTTGCCAACCTGCGGGTTCCCGGCGGCTGCGCCCTTGGCGTCGAGGTCGAGGGCGGCATCCTCGATGTCGCGCGGACTGCGGCGGCACTTGGCCTGCCCGCGCCCAAGGACATGGACGACCTGCTGCAAGGGCACCGCGCGGCGGAGCTGCAGGCGGTGCTCGCCGCCGCCGGGCAGGACCGGGCCTTGATGGCCGTGATCCCGGAAGCGGAGGCGGCGTTTGCGCCGATCGTGACGCGGCCGGAGAAGATCATCTGCGTCGGCTTCAACTACCGCGAGCACGCCAAGGAGACCGGTACGCCGGTTCCGCAGGCGCCGCCGCTGTTCTCCAAATTCAACAACGCGCTCAACCACCACCGCGGGACGGTGCAGCTTCCCACCCGCGTCGCGCGGGAGTTCGACTACGAGACCGAGCTGGTGATCGTGTTCGGCCGGGAATGCCGCGATGTGGCCGAGGACGAGGCGCTCCAGGTTGTCGCGGGCTATGCGGTCGGCAACGACATCAGCGCCCGCGAGCTGCAGACCAGGACGACGCAGTTCCTGGCCGGCAAGGCGTCGGACGGCTTTGCGCCTGTGGGGCCGTGGCTCGTGACCGCTGACCGGGTGCCCGACCCCAACGCGCTTGCGTTGCGCACGACGGTCAACGGCGAGGTGCGGCAGGACTGGACCACGCGGGACATGATCTTCAACTGCCGCAAGCTGATCAGCGACGTGACCAGCATCATGACGATCAAGCCGGGGGACATCCTGTTCACCGGAACGCCGCAGGGCGTGGTCTTCGGATACAAGGAGCCGCGCGACCAGCGGCCCTGGCTGCGGGCCGGCGACACGGTGGTGTCCGGAATCGAGGGCTTGGGCGAACTCCAAGTCACGCTGGCCTGACGCGCGGAGGCATGACCATGAACGAGAAAGCGTGCGTCGAACGCATCCATGTCCTCGACGGCGGCCTGGCCCGGGTGGAGGACGGCTCGATCTACTCGCCGGGCGTCAACGTCGGCGTGCCGATGACGCTGAGCTGCAACGCCTACCTGATCCGGCACCGAGCGCAATGGCTGCTGTGGGACAGCGGCACTCAGGACGACCTCGTCGCAGCGGGCGGGGGCAGGATCATCGCCCATGGCATCCGCGGGATCGTGGTCCGCACCATGGCGTCCCAGCTCGCGGAGCTTGGGGTGGCGCCGGACGACATCGGGACGATCGCCTTCTCGCACGCGCATTACGACCACATGGGCAACAGCCGCCTGTTCCGCCGGGCCAAGTGGGTGGCGCAGAAGGCCGAACGCGACGCCATGTTCGGCCCCGACCCTGAGCAGTTCGGCTACCTGCCGGAGCTGTATGCGGCGATGCAGGACAACCCGGTCCAGATCGTCGAGGGCGATCACGACCTGTTCGGCGACGGGGCGGTGCGGATGGTGTTCACTCCCGGCCACACGCTCGGCCATTGCTCGCTGCTGGTGCGGCTGCCTGGCACCGGCCCGGTGCTGCTCAGCGGCGACGTCGCGCACAACCGCGCGAACCTGGATCACCGGCGGGTGCCGGCGTTCAACGCCGACAAGGCAGCATCGGTGGCCTCGATGGACAAGGTGGAGGCGCTGCTGAAGGAAGAGGGCGCGGCGATCTGGATCAACCATGACACGGTGCAGAGCGGCACCCTGCCGCACGCGCCGGCATGGATCTCGTGAGGGCGGGGGTGCCTGAGACGCGCTTCGCCTGATCCGCTGAAACGGGCGACCCAGGACGGCCGCAGCGAACCGTCGTTCGCTCAGGAACCCAAGCAGGAGGAACAACAATGACGACGCCAATGCTTCCCGTGCCGCCGAACCCCATGGTCTCCCATCCCAACAGGATGGGGCTGGGCGTGTTCGGCCTCAACGTGGATTGCGGCTGCGCGATCACGACGGCGCCCGAGCGCCTGCGCGGCGACGACTGGGCGGGCAACCTGGAGGTCGCCAAGGCGGCCGACAAGGCGGGTTTCGAGTGCCTGATCCCGGTCGGGCGCTGGCGTGGCTTCGGGGGCGAGAGCAACTTCAACGGCGTGTGCTACGAGACCTACACCTGGGCCGCCGGCATCGCCGCCGTGACGGACCGCATCGCGGTCGTCACCACGTCGCACGTGCCCACCGTGCACCCGCCCGTCGCGGCCAAGCAGGCCGCCACCGTGGACCACATCTCCAATGGTCGCTTTGGCCTCAACATCATCTGCGGCTGGTTCGGCCCGGAGATGCGGATGTTCGGCGGCACGATGATGGAGCACGACACCCGCTACGACTACGCCGACGAGTGGCTGGGCGTGGCGCGGAAGGCGTGGACCGAGCCGGGCTACTTCGACCACCAGGGCCGGTTCTTCAACGTCGAGCGCGGCTTCGCGCAGCCCAAGCCGCTCAACAAGCCCGTGCTCATCAACGCCGGCGGCTCGCCCCGCGGCAAGCGGTTCTGCGCCGAGCACTGCGACGTCGCCTTCCTGATCATGAACCAGGCCAGCGAGGAGAAGATGCGCGAGCAGGTGCGGTCCTACCGCGACCTCGCGCGCCGGGAGTTCAACCGCGACATCAAGGTCTGGTGCTACGCCTACGTCGTGCAGCGCGACACGCTTGAGGAAGCGCGGCAGTACCTCGACTACTACGTCAACCAGCACGGCGACGACGCGGCGGCCGACAATATCACGAAGGAGCTGGGCATCCAGACCGGCATCTTCTCGCCCGAGGAGGCCGAGCAGTTCAAGTTCCACTTCAAGGCGGGCTGGGCCGGCGTGCCGCTCGTCGGGACCCCCGAGATGATCGTCGAGCAGTTCGAGACGTACTCCGGCATCGGCCTCGACGGCATCTGCCTGAGCTGGCTGGACTACGGCGCGGGCCTCCGGGATTTCGTCAGGGATGTCATTCCGCTCATGGAGCAGGCCGGCCTGCGCGTGCCGTTCCGGCCCGGCGCCGACGCCGCGGCAGCGGAGTAGAAGCAGGCTGTGGTTGGTGGCGCGATGTTGAAGAACAGCCTTGTTCGGGAATCGGGATAGGCCCGCCCGGACCAGCGCGGCGTCGCGCCCTGCAGGTTCGCTACACCAACAAGGCGCTGATGGAGCTTGGGAAGGCGGTCAAAACGGTGTTCCTCGCCCGCTACTTGGCCGGCCGCGCGCTCAGGGCGGAGATCAACGACGGGCTGAACGTGATCGAGCAATGGAACTCGGCCAACGACTTCATCTTCTTTGCCCGCCGTGGCGAGGTGTCCAGCAACCGACGCGAGGACCAGGAGGCGAGCATGCTCAGCCTCCACCTGCTCCAGAACTGCATGGTCCACGTCAACACCCTCATGATCCAGAAGCTGCTGGCCCGGCCGGGATGGAAGGGCAGGCTGACCGTGCGCGACCTGCACGCGCTGACGCCGCTGTTCCAGCCGCAAACGGCGTAGCCGTTTCGGCGGGACGCACGTGAACCCTTACGGCCGCTTCGACCTCGACATGCAAACCCGCATCACAGCCCTGGCCTGGCCCGAAATGGCCCCTGGTGACGAAGGTGTTGGTTCAGGGCCTTGAAGCTGTGTTCGCCGCCAACGACTCTGGAGGATACGCCCGTGGCACTCGCCAACCACGCCACCACCGTCTTCGACTCCGCCCTGTTCCGCGACGCGTTCGGAACGCCCGCGATGCGGGCAGTGTTCTCCGACCACTCCCTTGTCGCCCGCTACATTGAGGCGGAGGTCGCCCTGGCCCGCGCCGAGGCGCGCTGCGGGGTCATCCCCGCCGAGGCCGCCGAGCAGATCGCGGCGCGGTCGGATTTGGACACACTGGACTGGGGGGAAGCTGCGGCACGAGACCGACAACGTCGGCTACCCCATCCTGCCGCTCGTGCACCAACTCGTGGAGCAGTGCGGCGAGGCCGGACGCTTCGTGCACTGGGGCGCCACCACGCAGGATATCATGGACACCGCCGACGTGCTGCGGGTCCGCGCCGGCCTGGAGATCATCGAGGCGGACATCGCCGCCCTGCGCCGCATCCTGGCCGACCTGGCGCAGAAGCACCGGGACACGCCCATGGCCGGGCGCACCCACCTGCAGCAGGCCCTGCCTGTCACGTTCGGCTACAAGGCCGCGGTCTGGCTTGCCATGTTCGACCGCCATGCCGAGCGCCTGCAGCAGCTCAAGCCGCGCGTGCTGGTGGGTGAGTTCGCGGGTGCCGCGGGCACGCTGGCGTCGCTCGGCGACAAGGGCCTGGAAGTTCACAAAGCGTTCTGCGAAGAACTCGGCCTGGGCGTGCCTGCGACCACCTGGCACGTCGCGCGCGACGGTTTCGCGGAGGTGGTCAACTTCCTGGGCCTGGTCACCGGCTCCCTGGGCAAGATCGCGCTCGACGTGATGATCATGGCGTCCACGGAGTTCGCCGAGGTCTACGAGCCGTTCGTCACCGGGCGCGGCGCGTCCTCCACCATGCCGCAGAAGCGCAACCCGATCTCGTCCGAGCCGATGCTGGCCGCCTCCAAGGGCGTGCGCCAGCATGCCGGGCTGATGCTGGATGCCATGGTCCAGGACTTCGAGCGGGCGACCGGGCCGTGGCATGCCAAGTGGATGGCGGTCCCTGAAAGCTTCGTGCTGGCCGCCGGCGCGCTGCATCAGGCCCGGTTCGCCCTGGACGGGCTGATCGTGGACGAGGCGCGAATGCGGCAGAACCTCGCGGTCAGCAAGGGGCTGATCGTGGCGGAGGCGGTGATGATGGGCCTGGCGCCGCACACCAGCCGGCAGCAGGCGCACGACATCGTTTACGCCGCCTGCCGCGAGGTGAATGAGGGCGGCGGCACGCTGGCCGAGGCCTTGGCGCGGCATGAGGAGGTCACGCGCCACCTGGACCGCGCCGCCATCGAGCGGCTGACCGACCCGGCGAACTACCTCGGCATGGCGCCGCAGATGGTGGACCGGGCCGTCGCGGCCTCGAAGCGCCAAGCCGCCTAGCTCCGGCCGGGTCCGCCCGGCCGCTTCTCCTTAAGCCGAAACGGCACGTGAAGCCCGGCCTCGCGGTGGGCGAACACGCCCAAACAACGGAGGAAACCAGTGTCCAGCATCACCGCCACCTCGCCGCCTGTCGCGCCACCCGCCACGCCGAAGAAGAAGCCTCTCTGGCAGGGGCTCGGCTTCCAGATCATCCTTGCCATGGCGCTCGGCGCCGCAGTGGGGTTCGTGTTCCCCTCTGGGGTAAGGACACGAAAGTGCGCTGAGTGTCCGGTTCGTGCGAACGAACTATGAACCGGCTCGCTCACCTGCCGGGGAAATGGCGGTAGAAGGTCGAAAGGCCGACTTGCAGCAGCTTGGCCACCTTGGCCGGCTTGTCCCCCGCTGCGAGCAGCTTGCGTGCTGTGTCCAGCTTGTCGGGCGTCAGCGCCGATTTTCGGCCGCTGCCGATCCCGCCCTTCTTCCGAGCCGCCGCCAAGCCGGCGACCGTCCGCTCCTTGATCAGCTCGCGCTCCATCTCGGCCACCGAGGCGAGGATATGGAAGAGGAGCCGGCCCGAGGCTGTGGACGTGTCGAACCCGTCGGTCAGCGACCGGAAGTCGACCTTCCGCGCCGAGAGGTCGGCCGCCAGGGAGATGAGCCCCTGGATCGAGCGGCCGAGCCGGTCGAGTTTCCAGACCACGATGCAGTCTCCGGCACGCGCGAAGTGCAGGGCTTCCGCCAGCCCTGGCCGATCGGCTTTCGCCCCGCTCGCCTTGTCTGTGAACAGCTTCTCGCACCCCGCCTTGGTCAGGGCATCGGTTTGCAGCGCCAAATCCTGATCGGCCGTCGAGACACGTGCATAGCCGATCAGCATTTTTCCCGGTTTCCCATCGAATCTGGCGATTTCGGGAAAGTTAAATCGGGAACAGATTTTGGGAAAGCAAAACCCGGTTTCGACGTACCGGCGCGGGAGGCGCCGCCTTTCCCGCTCCACGGTCCTTTTCGGGAAAGCCGGGGTGCCGGTGGAAAGACGACGAGAGTCGGCTTTGGGTCGATTGCGTTGAAAAAGGCCTACTCGGGTTTCAGCTGAGAGACGCCAGCGGGTTCGTTGGCTGATGGCTTGCGGCCTTCTTTCAGGCCGTTGAGGCCGCGCCCGGGATCAGCTTGGGCAGCTTGCGGAGGTTCTGGGCGGCTGCGGCGAGGTGGAACTCGTCACGAGCGCCGCACGGACCTCGGAGGCGCAATCGGTCGAGGCGCAGGATGCGCTTGAGATGGGCGAACAGCATCTCGACCTTCTTCCGCTCGCATCGCGAGACGGCGTAGGCCTCGGTATTGGCGATGTCGCGTGCCAAGTCCCTGGCACCCTCGTGGATGGAGCGCAGGACCTTGCGGGCGTCGTGCTTGGGGCAGCAGCGCTCCTTCAGCGCACAGGAACCGCAATCGTGCTTCGTGGCCCGGTAGCGCATGAGACCTTCGGCATCGACGCCGGTGCGCGGCTGCTGGAACTGCCGCCGGTAGTGCATCAGCTCCTTGCCGGCCGGGCAGACGTAGAGGTCACGCTCGTGATCGTAGGTGAAGTCGGAGCGGCTGAACGTGCCGTCCTTGCGGGTCGACTTGTCGAACACCGGTATGTGCGGCTCGATCCCTTGCTCGTGCACCAGCCAGGCCAGCATGGCCGCGGAGCCGTAGCCGGTGTCGGCCACCAGGCGCTCGGGCCACAGGCCGAACCGCTCGGCCGTGCGGGTCAGCATGGTTTGTGCGGCGCCCACCTCGGCCTGGCGCACAGCCGTGGTGGCTTCGACGTCCACGATCACGGCATGCTCGACGTCGATCAGGTAGTTGTCGCAGTAGGCGAAGCAGGCCGGGCCGCCCGCGGCCGCCGTCCAGCGCGCGGCGGGGTCGGTCGGCGAGATGAACTTGGGTGCCACCTCGGTGGCGGCACCGAATGCGGCGTCGTCCAGCACGGCCAGGTATTCAGTCACGGCGCGGGTGGTGTCCTCGGGATCCAGCTCCTCGCGGCTGGCGACGCCCTTCTGCCGATGCGCGTCGGCTCGGATCATGCTGGCATCCACCGCGAAGCCCTGGCCGCCGACGATGCCCTCGGCCATGCAGCGCCGGACCGTGACCTCGAACAGCTGCCGTAGCAGGTCGCTGTCACGGAAGCGGCCGTGCCGGTTCTTGCTGAAGGTTGAGTGGTCCGGGACCGGGTCGGTCAGGCCAAGGCGGCAGAACCAGCGGTAAGCGAGGTTGAGGTGGACCTCATCGCACAGCCGCCGCTCGGAGCGGATGCCGCAGCAGTAGCCGATCAGCAGCATGCGGATCATCAACTCGGGGTCGATCGAGGGACGGCCGATGGCGCTGTAGTAGGGGGCGAACTGGCGGCGGATGTCGGCCAGCTCGACAAAGCGGTCGATGGAGCGCAGCAGGTGATCGGCCGGCACGTGGTCGTCGAGGTTGAAGCCGTAGAACAGGGCCTCCTGCCGGACTGCTCGCTCGCCCATCATGGCCGTGAACCCCGTTGCTTGCCCGGCAACTGAATCAGCCTGAGCTTCCAACTACAACGGCCTTTTTCAACGCAATCGGTCGGGACCGGTCGGAAGGCGTCATCCAAGTCCCGACCTGCAAGTTCGTTAGCGTGCGTGTGTGGACGGCTCCGCCGACGCAAGGGGAATTTGACGTTTGGCGCCGCGGTCGGGTGCGGTCATGTGTCCGGCCTACTACTGCGGTCCATGACCGCTGGCCCTGATGCAATCCGCAGCCTGGCTCCCAATCAGTTTTGCGCTCTCGGATGAGCTGCACGCTAAACGGGTTCTGCCAGGCCCCGGGTTCGACCGGTTTGCCATCACGTCGTCACCACCCTCGCAACCTCGCCGGCCGTGATGGCCGACAAGGATCCTGTTACGCCCTCATGCGGCAGCTGCCGGCGCTGCGGGCAGGGAGCGATAGCTTTCGCCTCTGGCCAGCAATGCCCAGACGATGCGTGCCGTCTTGTTGGACTGTGCCACGGACGCGAGCCGCACCGGACGGCGGTCGAGCACGCTTCGCAGCCACGCTGTCTCTGCCGTGGCCTTGGTCCGGGCATGGCGGATCACGGCCGTCGCACCCAGCACGAGCAGTCGGCGCAGGTAGCGGTCGCCCTGCTTGGAGATGCCGCCCTGGCGTTGCTTGCCGCCGCTGCTGTTCTGCTTGGGCACGAGCCCGATCCAGGCCGCGAACTGCCGGGCCGAGTGGAACTGCGTGGGATCGGTGACGGTCGCCACGATTGCCGACGCGGTAATCGGCCCGATGCCGGGGATGGTCGCGAGCCGCCGGCTGGCTTCGTTGTCCTTATGCCAGGCCAGGATCGCCCCCTCGACCTCTTTCACCCGTTCGCCCAGTGCCTCCAGCTCCGAAGCCAGGCCGCGGAGCGCGTGTCGAGCCAGCTTGGGCAACTTGGCTTCATCCTCGTCCAGGAGTGCCGCGACGAGGTCGCCCACGCGGCCGATGCCTTGCGGGGCGATGATGCCCAGCTCGGCCATGTGCCCGCGCAGCGAATTCACCAGCATGGTCCGTTGCCGAACCAGCAAGTCGCGTGTCCGGTGCAGCATCAGCACGGCTTGCTGCTCCGCGGTCTTGATCGGCACGAAGCGCATGCTCGGCCGGGTCACGGCCTCGCAGATCGCTTCGGCGTCGGCCGCATCCGTTTTGCCGCGCTTGACGTAGGGCTTCACGTACGAGGCCGGCATCAGCCGCACCTCGTGGCCCAACGCCCTGATCTCGCGAGCCCGATGGTGTGCCGTGCTGCACGCTTCGATGCCGACCAGGCATGGCGGCAGGGAGGCAAAGAACGCCAACACCTCCGCTCGCTGCAGCTTGCGGCGCAGCACGGCTTTACCCGTCGCATCGGCCCCGTGCGCCTGGAATACACGCTTGGCAATGTCCAAACCGATCGTGGTAATCTCCATGGTGGGCGGCTCCTTCCAGCTCGTTGCACTCAACAGCCACGAGCTTGGCACACGATGCCGAACAGGAGCCGTCCACCGCATCAGTTTTGAGCAAACGGTCAGGTGACCCCATCGACGGAAACGACGCGCCGCTCGACATGCTGCGCCGCCGCCCGGACATCATCGCGGCGGAACGGCGGCTGGCCGCCTCGAACGAACGCATCGGTGTCGCCATCTCGGACTACTACCCCAAGGTCTCCCTGTCCGGCGTGCTGGGCTTCGACAGCCTCAGCCTGAACCACCTGTTCACCGCCAAGGCGTTCCAGCCGGTCGGGAGCGGCGCGCTGCGCTGGCGGCTGTTCGACTTCGGCAAGGTGGACGCCGAGGTGGACGCGCTGGCCCGGGTGCGCGACCTGTCGCAGCGCGCCTACCAGGCCGGGTCCATCACGCTGACGGACGTACTGGACGCGAACCG
>CALMAB010000126.1 GCA_937858325.1 uncultured Acetobacteraceae bacterium | reverse complement strand
GCACCAGCGGGCCGCCGGTGCGCGCCCATCCGCTGTTCCGCTTCGCCGGCGGCCCGCTGGTGCCGGACGGCAACCCGCTGACCGCGGCGGTGGGGCCGGGCACCTACGCCATGCGCCGCGACGAGCCGTTCCTGATGGTGGACAACCAGCCGCAGGTGCAGCCGCTGCGCGCCGCCGAGGGCTGGGACGTGATGCCCGGCGAGACCGACCTGCGCGGGATGCGGGTGCTGGACATCCGCTTCCTGCCCGTGGGCCGGGTCGAGGAGCTGTGGGTGGACCGCGGCGTGAAGATCCTGCGCTACCTGGAGATCAGCCTGGACACGGGCCTGGGAACCGGCCGGGTGCTGCTGCCGATCCACCATTGCGAGGTCCATGAGCGGGAGCGCGACATCCGCGTGACCGCCCTGCACCGGAACCAGTTCAACGACGTGCCGCGCCCCAAGTCGCCGGACAGCATCACCGCGCGGGAGGAAGACATGGTGAACGCCTACTACGCCGGCGGGCGCTTCCATTCGGATGGGGTGGCGCCATGAGTTCGGCGAAACCGAAGGTTTGCGCCGGTTTGCTCGCCCGGCCGCCATCCCCGGCGCTGCGGCCGGGGGAGGTCCTGGTTTGGCAGGGACAGCCGTGCGGGCGCGCGCTGGCGGTCGGCGCGTTCCACATCCGCGCGGTCGTGCTGTGGGTCTGCGCCCTGGTGTTCGCCAACGCCGTCGCGGCCCGGGCGCAGCGCCTGCCGCCGTGGCAGGCCGTGCACGACATCGCGCCGCTGATGCTGCTGGGCGGGCTGGTGGTGGCCGGCGTGGCGGCGGCGGCCTGGGCGACGGGGCGCACCACGCTCTACACCATCACCAACCAGCGGGTGCTGATGCAGTACGGCGTTGCCCTAACCGCGACGCTGGGGCTGCCGATGCGGCTGGTGGGCGCCGTGGCGGTCTCGGAAGGGCGCACGGGCGACGTGCCGATCCGGCTGAAGCCGGGCCAGGTCGTCGGCTTTGCCAAGCTGTGGCCGCACGCGCGCCCTTGGCGCCTGCGCCGTCCGGAACCGATGCTGCGGTCCCTGCCCGATGCGGGCCGGGTCGCCGCCATGCTGTCCCGGACGGTGGCCGAAGCGCTGGCAGCGGCGGTGGACGCGCCGGCGCAGGCCGGGGTGCAGGCGCCAAGCCGGCAGCTGGCCGCCGCCGGCGCTCCCTGACCGGCACGCGCTCCCGCGCCGAACCGCTTACCGGCGTGCCGTCGCCTGCAAAGGCAGCGCCTTGCCCGAGACCGGGAGGTTGAGCGAACAGTGGAAGCTTGATAAGGGACTGTTCAGTACGCAGGCTCGGTGGCTTTGGACTGAACCTGCCATGTCGTACTATACGGTATCGACATGAACAGACTAGGCCTTGATTTGGAGCGTCCGCTTGATCAGCAACCGCAGGATATCTGTAGTATTGCCGGCCTACAACGCGGAACGGACCTTGCGGCAGACCGTCGCCGAGATACCCCGCGACATCGTTGACGACATCATCCTCACCGACGACGCAAGCCGCGACAACACGGTGGCGGTGGCGCGCAGCCTCGGCCTGCACACCCTACAGCACCATCGGAACCGTGGCTACGGAGGCAACCAGAAGACCTGCTACCAGGCGGCGCTCGACCGCGGCGCCGACATCGTCGTCATGCTGCACCCGGATTACCAGTACACGCCCCGGCTGGTCACGGCCATGGCGTCGATGATCGCGTCCGACCAGTTCGACGTGGTGCTCGGCAGCCGCATCCTGGGACGGAGCGCGCTGGCCGGCGGGATGCCGCTCTGGAAATACGTCGCCAACCGCAGCCTGACGTTCACGCAGAACCTGATGCTCGGCGCCAAGCTGTCGGAGTATCACACGGGCTACCGCGCCTGGAGCCGGGCGGTGCTGGAGCGGCTGCCGCTCCATGCCTGTTCCGACGACTTCGTGTTCGACAACCAGATGCTGTCGCAGGCGCTTTATTTCGGCTTCCGCGTCGGCGAGATTTCCTGTCCTACCAAGTACTTCCCCGAAGCGTCGTCGATCAACCTGCAGCGCAGCACCGTTTACGGGATGGGCGTGCTGCAAACCGCGCTCAGCTTCCGGCTGCAGCGCATGGGTGTCGCGCGTTCGCCCTTGTTTGCGGGCGGCGGCGAGTTGCGCCTGCACATGCCGGAAGCGACCCAGGCATGAGCAAGACGGGCATGAGCAAGACGGGGGCATGAGCCGGACGGGGTGGGTCCGGCTCGTTTTCGTCCTTCTGGCTGCCGGGCTGGTCGCGGCCGGCGTCCTCGCCGGGCACTCGCCGGGCCTGCTCGCGGCCCGAATGGAGGGCGGCCTGCAGGTGGTGCGCGACCTCGGCGGCTTGGGCCGCATCCTGTTCGCCGCCGTGCAGGTCCTCGTGGCCGTGAGCGGCATCTTGCCCGCCTCCATGCTCGGCGTCGCCGCCGGCGTGCTTTACGGGCTGCCCGTCGGCTTCGCGGTGTCAGGGGTGAGCACGTTGGCGGGCGCGGTGCTCGCCTTTTCGCTGAGCCGATCCGTGCTGCGCCCCGCGGTGGCGAGATTCCTGGCGAGACGGTCCCGCCTGCGCGCGCTTGACGGCATGATCGCGCGGGACGGCTGGCGCCTGGCTTGCCTGCTGCGGGTTTCGCCCGTGATGCCGTTCGCCGCGACGAGCTACGCGCTGGGCCTGTCCTCCATCGGGTTGCGCGATTACGCGGTCGGCACCCTGGCGGCGATGCCGGCGCTGTTCGGCTATGTCCTGCTCGGCACGCTGGCCGGGTCGGGAATGGCGGTCTGGTCGTCCAACCCGCTGGGGGGATGGATGCTCGCCTTCGGGGCCGCCGCCACCCTGGTGCTGACGCTGCGGGTGGGGCAGCTCATCGCCCGCGTGGTCCGTCCCGCCCCGGCGCCGCTCGGTGAGGACCTTGCGTCGTGAGCGGGTCCGGCGCGGACACAAGGCGCCGCGTCCAGGGTCCGGCACCAGGGGCGAGAAGCGAGGCCGCAGAACCTGTCCAGCCCGGCTTGGGCCGCAAATTTGCAACTGTGCTGGCACGCACCGGTGCCTGGTCCCTCCGACGCGCGCTGGCGGTGCTGTTCGTGGCCGTGGCGCTGCCGACCTGCACCAGCCTCGCGCTGCTGACGCCTTTGGGGCAAGTTGCCGACGAGCCGGCGCATGTGCTGCGCACCGCCAGCCTGCTGCATGGGCAGTGGATCGGCCGGCGCGGCTCCTTTGTGGAAAACGGCAAGCCCCGGATCAGGGCCGGGCTGGACGTGGACGCGGCGGTGTTCGGCGTGCAGAGCGGTCCGGAGCGGACGAAGTTCACCTTGGAGGACCTGACCCGGGCCAGGGAACAGCGTTGGGCCGGGTCGCTGCAGTTCCTCCCCATCCCGAGCGTCGCAATCTACATGCCGGCCTTTTACGGCCCGGCGGCGGTCGGCATGGGCGTGGCCAAGCTGGCCGGGGCCGGGCCGTTCACCGCGACCTACGCGGCCCGGCTCGCCAACGTCGCCAGCTTCGCAGCACTTGGCCTGGCAGCGCTGTTGCTCGCGCGCCGGGGCCATGCGCTGCTGTTCTGCACGTTGGTGCTTCCCATGACCCTGAGCCTCGCGGCGTCGGTCAACCAGGACGGGCAGATCATCGCGGCGAGCGTGCTCGCGGCGGCGCTGCTGACGCGCTTGGACGTGCCCACGGCGGCCGGGCCTGCGGTCCCGCGCGGTGCCGCTTTCTGGGTGGCGGCGCTGCTGCTCGCCTGCACCGCGGCCGTCAAGCCGCCCTACGCGCCGCTGCTGGCGCTGCTGCTGCTTCCCTTGCCGCCAGTGCGGGAATGGCTGGACCTCCGCCGCCCGCTGCTGCTGCGCGTCGCGGTGGTCGTCCTCCTGCTGCTGCCCGGCCTGCTTTGGAGCTGGCTCGCCGTCGCCCATGTCGCGACGCCGTTTGGTAATCCGCCTTACGAGCCTGGCCCGCTTTGGCCAGGGCCGCGCCCCGCCCTGCTCGACGAAACCGACCCGGCGGCGCAGCTCGGCATCCTGCTGGCGGCGCCGCTGCGCATCCTGAGCATTCCCTGGGCCACCATCATCCACGATCCCGCCCCGCTCCGCAGCGTCGTGGGCGTGCTGGGCTGGTTGAACGTGGTGCTGCCCAGGACGCTGTATACGCTATGGTGGACGGCCCTGCCTGCGGCGCTGCTGTGCGACCTCATGGCGCGGCGAAACGGGACGAGGCAGGGGAGCCTGGCCGGCCTCGCGCTGGGCGTCGCGGCTGCCGCGGCCTGCGTGCTCGGCATCTACCTGTCGCAGTACTTGTCCTGGACCCTGGTTGGCAGCGCGACCGTGCAAGGGCCATCGGGCCGCTACTTCCTGCCGATCCTGCCGCTCCTCGCGCTGAGCCTGCCGGTCTTCAAGGCACGCGGCGGCGAGTGGCTGCGCGCCGGACTGGCCGCGGTTCCGGTTGCGGCGGCGCTGGCTGGTGCTGTCGTGCTGCCGCCGTGGATCGTTTACGCGATGGTTCTGCGCTGAACCTGGGCGCGAGGGCGTAAAGAAGCGACGTCACGCATAGGGCGTCACCCGCCACCACAACTTCGTGTGGGCATCAACGCTCCCGCACAAGCCGTAAATCGGCACCTCGGACGGCTGACCCGCACCGGTCAAACCCGCGTGAACATGGAATGCAATCCTGGCGATGGTCGCGCGTCAGCATCTAACGTGTCTCTATTAAAAGATGCTACACATTTTCTGAGACGTCGCACAAAACTGCCGGAGGATCACCCCATGAAACGCCGCCTTCTCGCCACTGCCGCAACCGTGGCCGCTTTACTGGCCCCGGACGCCCAGGCGGCGTCGCCCAACGAACCCGGCCGCGTGCCGTTCGATGTCAACAACCCGCAGGTCCAGGAGCAGGCGCGCACGCTCGCCGCCACGCCGCCGCTCGGCCCGGTAGGCGGCCGCCGCATCGCCGAGGACCACAGCGGCCGCAAGCAGGCCGGCAAGGCCTCGTTCTACGCGCCCTCGTTCCAGGGCAAGACGATGGCCGACGGCCGCCGCTTCAGCCACGCCGGCCAAGCCGCCGCGAGCAAGACCCTGCCGCTCGGCACCGTCGCCAAGGTGACCAACACCGAAACCGGCAAGACCGCCGAGGTGACGGTCCAGGACCGTGGCCCCTACGTGGACGGCCGCACCATCGACCTGTCCAAATCCAGCGCGCAGCAGATCGGGCTGGATGGCCGGGCCGGCGTCGCCCCGGTGGTCGTGGCGCCCGTCGCGGTGCCGCAGCCGGACGGCTCGGTGAAGCCCGGCGCCGGCGCGCTTCCTGGCCCGGCGACCGCCTCCTCCAACTGATCGCTCCGTCAACGGCTAAGGATGGCTGCTGGACGGCCTGCACAGGCCGTCCACGAACACGTCAACCAGGCGCAGCACCTTGTCCTGCCAGCCAGGCTGGTCATGCGTGTAGCATATGCCGAACAGGGTGCGCAGAAGGTCCTCCGGGCTGATATCGGCCCGCATTTCGCCGGCCTCCACCGCCCGGCGCAGCAGCCCGTCCACGGCCCGGGTCAGGCTGTCGAACGAGTAGGCGGACAGGTCCGGGGACGCCTTTGCGGCGAGCGCCAGTGCCGCCGACATGCCCTTTTTCGTGGCGACGAACTCCACGTTCGAGCGCAACCAGCGGCGCAGCGCATCAACCGGCGCCGCCTCCGTCCTGAGCTGCTCGGCCAAGCCGACGAGATGCTCGACCTCATAGCGGTACACGGCCTCGAACAAGGCTTCGCGGGTCGGGAAGTGCCGGTACAGCGTGCCGATGCCGACGCCGGCGCACCGCGCCACGGTCTCCAGGCTCGCGCTTGGACCTCCGGCGCTGAACACCGCCTTGGCAGCCTCAAGCAGGCGCTCGCGGTTGCGAAGCGCGTCGGCGCGCGGTCTTCTCGCGGTTCTTTCCAAACGCCCGCCCATCCCACCTGTCCAGCCTCGCGCCCCCGCTTGCAAAGCGGAGGCACCCTCCATATAACACGACGGCGCCGGATTGAGGTGGCCGCGTTGGTCTCCCGCCGGCCTGGGCGACGCGCCCACGCCAGGGCTTGCCCCCGACAACAGCTCTGATCGGAGCACTGCATGAGCTTGTCAATCACTCTCACCGTCAACGGCGCCGAGCGCACCGTGGCGCTGGACGACCCGCGGGTCACGCTGCTGGACCTGCTGCGCGAGCGGCTTGACCTGACCGGCACCAAGAAGGGGTGCGACCGCGGGCAGTGCGGGGCCTGCACGGTGCTGCTCGACGGGCGCCGGGTCAACGCCTGCCTCGCCCTTGCGGTCAGCCACGACGGCGCGGATATCCTCACCATTGAGGGCCTGGCGCGCGGCAACGAGCTGCATCCCGTCCAGGCCGCGTTCATCGCGCATGACGCTCTCCAGTGCGGGTTCTGCACGCCGGGCCAGATCATGAGCGCGGTCGGCCTCCTCGCGGAGGGCCAGGCCGGGGACGACCCTGAACGGGTGCGCGAAGGCATGAGCGGCAACCTGTGCCGCTGCGGCGCCTATGCCGGGATCACGGAAGCGGTGCTGGACGCGCAGAAAGCCCTCAACGAGGCCGGACGGGAGCAGGCGGCATGAACCCATTCGATTACGTGAGGCCCGCGACGGTGTCCGAAGCCGTCGCCGCCGCTTCGGCGCCGGGCGCTGCCTTCCTGGCCGCCGGCACCAACCTCCTCGACCTGATGAAGGGCGGCGTTGCCCGTCCCAGCCGCTTGGTTGACCTCGGCCGCATTCCCGGCCTGGACGGGATCGAGCGCCTGCCGAACGGCGGCGTGCGGATCGGGGCGCTGGTGCGCAACGCCGACCTCGCCCACCACCCGGAGTTCGCCCGGCGCTTCCCCGCGGTCGCGGAGGCGCTGCTGTCCGGCGCATCGGCCCAGCTCCGCAACGCCGCGACGGTCGGCGGCAATCTCTTGCAGCGGACCCGGTGCGCGTATTTCTACGACACGGCCAGCGCCTGCAACAAGCGCGCGCCCGGCTCGGGCTGCGACGCCCGGGGCGGCGAGAACCGCCTGCACGCCAGCTTGGGAGGGAGCGAGCACTGCATCGCCACCCACCCGTCCGACTTCTGCGTGCCGCTCGCGGCGCTCGACGCCGCCGTGGAGATCGAGGGCGCGGCGGGCCGGCGCGAGGTCCCGCTTGAGGACTTCTACCGCCTGCCCGGCATTGCCCCGGAGCGCGAAAGCGTGCTGGAGCCGGGCGAGCTGATCACCGCCGTGCGCCTGCCGGGCGAAGCGGCGGAGTTCGCCGCGCACGCCCGCTACGTCAAGCTGCGCGAGCGCACGTCCTATGCCTTCGCGGTGGTGTCCGCCGCCGCAGCCCTGCGCCTCGACGGCGAGCGGATCGCCGA
>CALMAB010000125.1 GCA_937858325.1 uncultured Acetobacteraceae bacterium | reverse complement strand
GCTGCGGACCGTGCGGGCGACCGTGCTGTCCTACGTGCTGACGGGGGTGCTGGCCGCGGTGGCCGGGGTGCTGCTGTCCGCGCGCACCAACGCGGCCAAGAGCGACTACGGCACCAGCTACCTTCTGCAGGCCATCCTGGTCGCGGTGCTGGCCGGCACCAACCCGGCGGGCGGGCGCGGCTCCGTCCCCGCCGTGCTGCTGGCGCTGTGCACGCTGATGCTGCTGTCCAGCGGGTTCCAGCTCATGCGGTTCAGCAACTTCCTCGTGGACTTCATCTGGGGGGCGACGCTGCTCGGCGCGATGGCGCTCGGCGCCGTGCTGCGCGGCGGGGGCCGCTGAGGATCAGGCCCGGCATTTCATTGTGGCAGGATGCCGTCTATAGGATTTTTAGCTTTGCCGCCAAGGCCTGGCCTCCGCGCCGCTTGGGTCGTGCGCGCAACGCGAGCCATGGGCAGCATGGCATCGACCTGAACGGAGAAGACGCATGCAGCATACCAGACGCACCCTGATCAAAGCCGCGGCGCTCGGCGCGGCGGCGCTCACCGCGGCGCCCAGGGCCTTCGCGCCACGAGCCTTGGCCCAAAGCAAGGGCCTGGTCGGCGTCGCCATGCCCACCAAGTCCTCCGCCCGCTGGATCGCGGACGGGGACAACATCGTGAAGGTGCTGAAGTCGCGCGGCTACGCGACCGACCTGCAGTACGCCGAGGACGACGTGCCCAACCAGCTTTCGCAGATCGAGAACATGGTCACCAAGGGCGCCCGCGTGCTGGTGGTCGCCGCCATCGACGGCACCACGCTGTCCGACGTGCTCGGCCAGGCGGCGCAGGGCGGCATCAAGGTGATCGCCTACGACCGGCTGATCCGCAGCACGCCCAACGTCGATTACTACGCCACCTTCGACAACTTCCAGGTCGGCGTGCTGCAGGCGTCGTCGCTGGAAACCGGCCTGGGTCTCAAGGAAGGCAAGGGTCCCTTCAACATCGAGCTGTTCGGCGGCTCGCCCGACGACAACAACGCCTATTTCTTCTACGACGGCGCGATGTCGGTGCTGCAGCCCTACATCGACCGCGGCAAGCTGGTGGTGCCCAGCCGCCAGCTCGGCATGGACAAGGTGTCCACCCTGCGCTGGGACGGCGCCACCGCCCAGGCGCGCATGGACAACCTGCTCAGCGCCTACTACTCGAACAAGCGGGTCGATGCCGTGCTGTCGCCGTATGACGGGCTGTCCATCGGCATCATCTCCTCGCTCAAGGGCGTGGGCTATGGCAGCGGCGACCTGCCCATGCCGCTGATCAGCGGGCAGGACTGCGAGATCGCCTCCGTCAAGGCGATCCTGGCGGGCGAGCAGTATTCCAGCATCTTCAAGGACACCCGCGACCTGGCGCGCGTCACCGTGGACATGGTGGACGCCCTGCTCAGCAACCAGACGGTGCAGGTCAACGACACCAAGAGCTACAACAACGGCGTCAAGGTGGTGCCCGCCTACCTGCTGAAGCCGGTGATCGTGGACAAGTCGAACTGGCAGGCGACGCTGATCGACAGCGGCTACTACACGAAGCAGCAGATCCAGTAAGGATCGGCGGCAACGGGCGCGGAGGCGGCCTCCGCGCTCCAACCCTCAAGGAGCAGAATGGCCGACATCCTGGACATGCGCGGCATCACCAAGCGTTTCGGTCCCGTCACGGCGCTGCGCGACGTCAACCTCACCGTCCGCGCGGGCGAAATCCACGCGCTGGTCGGCGAGAACGGCGCGGGCAAATCGACGCTGATGAAGGTGCTGAGCGGCGTCTATCCCGCCGGCAGCTACGAGGGCAGCATCGTGTATGACGGCGAGGTGCGGCACTTCCGCGGCATCAACGACACGGAAGCGTTGGGGATGGTCATCATCCACCAGGAACTCGCGCTGATCCCGCTGCTGTCCATTGCCGAGAACATCTTTCTGGCGAACCCGCCGGGCCGTTTCGGGGTGATCGACCGCGACGCGGTGCACGCGCGCGCAAAGGCGCTGCTGGCCAAGGTCGGCCTGCACGAATCGCCGGACACGCTGGTCACGGACATCGGCGTGGGCAAGCAGCAACTGGTGGAGATCGCCAAGGCGCTGTCCAAGCAAGTCCGCCTCCTGATCCTCGACGAGCCGACCGCAAGCCTCAACGAGCGGGACAGCGCGGCGCTGCTGGACCTGCTGGTGGAGTTCCGCGCCGGGGGCATCGCCTCCATCCTGATCTCCCACAAGCTGAACGAAGTGACCCGGGTCGCCGACCGCGTCACCGTGCTGCGCGACGGGCGCACGGTGGAAACGGTGGACTGCCGCACAGCACCCATCGAGGAGGACCACATCATCCGGCGCATGGTGGACCGCGACCTTGACAGCCGCTTCCCCGACCACGCGCCGCAGATCGGCGAGGAGGTGTTCCGCGTAGAGGACTGGTCGGTGGACCACCCGCAGCATCCCGGACGGCAGGTGGTGCGTGGGGTAAGCTTCCATGTGCGGCGCGGCGAGATCGTGGGCATCGCCGGGCTGATGGGCGCGGGGCGGACCGAGTTCGCCATGAGCGTGTTCGGCCGGTCCTACGGGCGGGACATCCGCGGCCGGGCGTTCATGGATGGCAAGCCCGTGGACCTGTCCACCGTGCCGCGTGCCATCGCCGCCGGCCTCGCCTACGTGACGGAGGACCGCAAGCAGCTGGGCCTGATCCTGGGCGAGGACATCCGCAAGAACGTGACGCTCGCGAACCTCGGCGGCGTGTCCCGCAGCACGGTGATCGACGACATGCGGGAGCTGGCCGTGGCCGACGACTACCGCGGGCGCATGAGGATACGCTGCTCCAGCGTGTACCAGGAAAGCGGCAACCTGTCGGGCGGCAACCAGCAGAAGGTGGTGCTGTCCAAGTGGCTGTTTTCCGGCCCGGAGGTGCTGATCCTGGACGAGCCGACGCGGGGCATCGACGTGGGCGCCAAGTACGAGATCTACCAGATCATTAACGCGCTGGCCGACAGCGGCAAGGGCGTGGTCGTCATCTCGTCCGAGATGCCGGAGCTGCTGGGCCTCTGCGACCGCATCTGCGTCATGAACGAGGGCGCCTTCGTGGGCGAGTTCTCCCGCGCCGAAGCGTCCCAGGAAAAGATCATGCGCTCGATCATGCGCAAAGCGGAGCAACCATGAGCGACATCTCCGTCACCCCCATCGCCAAGCCCGGCCAAAGCGGCTTCCTCAAGGCGAACCTCCGCCAGTACGGCATGTTGCTCTCCTTGTTCGCGATCATGCTGTTCTTCGAGGTCGCGACCAACGGCACCTTGCTGCGCCCGCTCAACCTCACCAACCTGGTGCTGCAGAACAGCTACATCGCGGTCATGGCGCTGGGCATGTTGCTGGTCATCGTCACCGGGCACATCGACCTGTCGGTCGGCTCGGTCGCGGGCTTCATCGGCGCGCTGGCCGCGGTGATGATGGTGCAGTACCAAATCCCGTTCGTGCCGGCCGCGCTCGCCTGCCTGCTCGCGGGCGGGCTGATCGGCGCGGCGCAGGGCTACTGGGTCGCCTACTTCAAGATCCCCTCCTTCATCGTGACGCTCGCGGGGATGCTGGTGTTTCGCGGGCTGATGCTGGCCGTGCTCAGCGGCCAATCGGTCGGGCCGTTCCCCGTGTCGTTCCAGCGGCTGTCCTCGGGCTTCCTGCCGGACCTGTCGGAGGCCGGCGGCTTCCGCTGGTCTTCTATGCTGCTCGGCGTGCTGCTCGCCTTGGCGCTGGTCTATGCCAACGTCCGCAACCGCGCCCGGCGCGAGAAGCACGGGGTGGAGGCCGAGCCGTTCGGCTTCTTCGCGGCCAAGAACGCGCTGGTGCTCGCCGCGGTCTGCGGCCTCACCTACCAGATCGTCTCCTACCGGGGCCTGCCCAACGTGCTCGTCATCATGGCGGTGCTGATCGCGCTGTATGCCTTCGTGACCACCCGCACCACGGTGGGCCGCCAGATCTACGCGGTGGGCGGCAACGAGAAGGCGGCGAAGCTGTCCGGCATCGGCACGGAGCGGCTGACGTTCCTCACCTTCGTCAACATGGGGGTGCTGGCGGCGCTGGCCGGGCTGATCTTTGCCGCGCGCCTCAACACCGCGACGCCCAAGGCTGGGGTCGGCTTCGAGCTGGACACCATCGCCGCCTGCTTCATCGGCGGCGCGTCGGCCTATGGCGGCGTGGGCCAGGTGACGGGCGCCATCATCGGCGCGTTCATCATGGGGGTGATGAACAACGGCATGTCGATCCTCGGCATCGGCATCGACTACCAGCAGGTCATCAAGGGCCTGGTGCTGCTGGGCGCGGTTTGCGCCGACGTTTACAACCAGAAACGTTGACCGCCCGCCGCCCCGACCGAACCGCCTGTTCAACAATCCGGCACCCGCAGCAAACAATGGCATACGCCTTGCGTAGGCGTCTGCGTAGATTTGCAGCGTGGTCGGTGGATGGTAGTCTCATTGCATGCAGAAGCGCTTCACACGCCTCAGCCTCGGCGCCCCTTGCCGATCCTGACCGTCCGTCACCGGACCACCTACCGCTATCGCCGGCCCGTCGCCTTTGGGGAGCACCGCATGATGCTCCGCCCGCGCGACAGCCACGACCAGCGGCACCTTGAGGCGCAGCTCGACATCACGCCGGAGCCGGTGCAGCTCCGCTGGGTCCACGACGTGTTCGGCAACAACGTCGCCTATGCCCGCTTCGGCGGCCGGGCGCAGGAACTGACCTTCCTCAGCACGCTCCGGCTGCAGCACGCCTGCCAGGATCCGGCGGACATCGAGGCCTGCCTGGAGGACTACGCCCGGGTTTACCCGTTCAGCTACGATCCCGAGGAGATGGCGGACCTGCTGCGCTCCGTCGAGCGGCACTACCCGGACCCGTCGCACCAGCTCGACCGTTGGGCGCGCTCCTTCCTCCGCACAGATGGCCCCACCGACACGCTGGCCATGCTGACCGCGATGAACCGCCGCATCCGGCGCCAGTTCACCTACCAGGTCCGGCAGGAAGCCGGCATCCAGCCCCCCGCCGTGACGCTGCGCCTGGGCACCGGCACCTGCCGGGACTTCGCGGTGCTGATGATGGAGGCGGTCCGCTGCCTTGGCCTCGCCGCGCGCTTCGTCAGCGGCTACATCTACGTGCCCAGCCGCGACCGGCCCGGCTCGCCCGACCACCACCATGGCGGCGGCAACACCCACGCCTGGATGCAGGTTTACCTGCCCGGCGCCGGCTGGGTCGAGTTCGATCCGACCAACAACATCGTCGGCAACCGCGACCTGATCCGCGTCGCCGTGGTGCGCGATCCCCAGCATGCGGTGCCGCTCTCGGGAAGTTGGACCGGGGCGGCCGCGGACTGCCTGGGCATGGAGGTCAGCATCCGGGTAACTTCTGACGAAAGCAGCCAGCCATGACTATCCAGACGACTCTTGCGAGGTTTCCATGATCCGTATCCAGGCCGGCTACACGATTTCCTACAACTGCCCGCAGCCGGTGCCGATGCTGCTGCTGCTGAGCGTGCACCCGTCCCGCGAGGCGGACCTGCTGACGCCGCAGGTGATCACGTTCGAGCCGGGGATCGAGGCCCGCCGTTACACCGACGACTTCGGCAACGTCTGCCACCGCATCGTGGCGCCGCCGGGTCCGCTGACGATCTCGACGCTGTTCGAGGTCCAGGACAGCGGCAACCCCGACGCGACGGTGCCGGAAGCGAAGCAGCTTCCCATCGACGAGTTGCCGTCCGGCGCCCTGGTTTACCTGCTGGGCAGCCGCTACTGCGACACCGACCTGCTGCACGACACCGCCTGGGCGCTGTTCGGCTCGACCGAGCCGGGCTGGGCGCGGGTGCAGGCGATCTGCGACTTCACCAACGACCGCATTACCTTCGGCTACGAGCATGCCCGGCCCGACAAGACCGCGCGCAACGCCTACGACGAGCGCCGGGGCGTGTGCCGCGACTTCGCCCACCTGGCCGTGACCCTGTGCCGCTGCATGAACATTCCTGCCCGCTACTGCACGGGCTACCTGGGCGACATCCGCATCCCGCCGGTCGATGCGCCGATGGACTTCTCGGCGTGGTTCGAGGTGTTCCTTGAGGGTCCGGAGGGCGGGCGCTGGTACACCTTTGACGCGCGCTTCAACACGCCGCGGATCGGGCGCCTGCTGATGGCGCGGGGCCGGGACGCGACGGACGTGGCGCTGGTGACCAACTTCGGCCCGGCCTGGCTCGCGAAGTTCGACGTGGTGACGCAGGAGATCACGGAGCAGCCGGCGGCCTGAGCCGCCGCGCGGTCCGCACGCGCAGCGCACCGGTCATGGCCGCTTCTGCTGGCTTGCCGGCCGCGCTGGTAACTCGATGCAAGACAAAAATAGCCAAACGCACGGCGAGTAGAGTTGCCGTTTTAACGAATGGGGCGCTTGGATCGCCGTAGTCACGAACAGGCCGCCGACCCACACCATCCGCTTCCAAACCACGACAGTCTGCACTCGCTTGGTCACGAATTCGAGATGTGAACGCTGATATTTGTTTGATATTGTATGAACAATATCAAGAATCAGGTGTCCGCCTCCCAAAAAGCTGTATATTGAGGCAGCCGCCCTGTAAACAATTGAGAGTGCTACCTTTTAGGTTTGTTTTCTTGAAGTGCGTCTTTTGCTGCGATCTAGCAGCAATTTCCCACGATTGAACTGCTGAGAACGGTTTTGGTACGCTCTGCTTCTCGCCACAACACGGGAGGCTGCAATGACTGTTCTTCAGATGCCGCGAACGCCGGGCACGCTGCCGCCAGGAGCCTGGCAGGTCGGCAAGGCGGCACGCCCGAGACGCCTTTGGGCGCTGGCCGGGGTCGGCACGGTCGCGCTCGGCATCGGCATGGCTCCCCCTGCCTCGGCGCAAACGCTCGGCCCTTTGGTCCTCGTCACGGATCAAAGCGCGTTTGCAGGCTGCGTGCTCGACGATCCCGCAAGCCAGGCGGGCACCCTGTTCCCGAACACGGCCATCGAACCTTGGCTCGCCGTTGACCCGTCCGAGCCGACGCGCCTGCTGGTCGGCGTGCAGCAGGACCGCTGGTCGAACGGCGGCTCGCGCGGGCTGCGCGGCGCGCTCAGCGACGACGGCGGCCAAAGCTGGTATGTCACCCTGCCCAGCGGCGTGACGAACTGCACCGGCGGCATCTACCCGCGCGCTTCCGATCCCTGGGTCAGCTTCGGTCCGACCGGCACCGCATACTTCATGTCGCTGTCCCTGTTCCCGAACCTGCCGTCCGGGGGCAACGGACGCAACGCCATGCTGGTCAACCGCTCGACTGACGGCGCCTGGACCTGGGAAGCCCC
This sequence comes from uncultured Acetobacteraceae bacterium, assembly GCA_937858325.1. Lineage (GTDB taxonomy): Bacteria > Pseudomonadota > Alphaproteobacteria > Acetobacterales > Acetobacteraceae > CAHJXG01. Next base: position 1,458 of record CALMAB010000125.1, on the reverse strand, counting down.
GGTGACCCTGATCGAGGACACCGACCCGACAGTCCTCAACGACAAGAACTCGATCACCGCCGACCCGACGGATGCCAGCCGCGCCTATGCCGTGTGGGACCGCCTGCAGGACTTCACGATTGGGGCGGGCGGCGAGGGCGACGGCGGAGCCGCCGCGGCAACGCAAGGGGTGCAGTACCCCGAAGGCGTCCAGGACGCCCGCGGCCGGGTCAGCCAGCTCCAAACGCAGTCGCGCGAGGACGACGCCGGAACCGTGACCGCGCCGCTCCAGTTCAAGGGTCCGACATACCTGGCGCGCACGACCGATGGCGGCGCGACATGGGAGCCGGCCCGGCCGATCTACGATCCCGGAGACAACGCGCAGACCATCGGCAACCAGATGGCCGTGCTGGCGGACGGCACCCTGGCCGACTTCTTCAGCGAGATCGCGCCCAACGGCACGGTCCGGCTCGGCCTGGTCCGCTCGTCCGACAAGGGCGACACGTTCGAGGCCACGCCGACCTACGTGAGCCTGATCATCTCCAACAGCGTGATCACCCCGAACCAGCAGCAGCCGGTCCGCGACGCCGGCATCCTTTACGACGTCGCCGTGGACCGCGCGAGCGGCGCGCTCTACGCGGTGTGGCAGGACTACCGCTTCACCGGCGTCGAGGCCGTGGCGTTCTCGCAATCGCTTGACGGCGGCAGCACCTGGTCGGCGCCCGTGCAGATCAACCAGACGCCGAACCAGTCGAACCTGCTGCGCCAGCAGGCCTTTGTCCCGCAGGTCAAGGTGGCGGGCGACGGGACGGTGGTGGTGACGCACTACGATTTCCGGAACGGCAACAGCGCGAGCAACGCCGAGCTGACCGACTACTGGGCGGTGTTCTGCAAGCCGGCCAGCCCGGCCGATTGCGCAAGCCGGAGCAATTGGGGGGCCGAGCGCCGCCTCACCGACAGCTCGTTCGACATGCTCAACGCGCCGGTCGCACGCGGGCACTTCCTGGGGGATTACCAGGGCCTGGCCACGAACGGACAGGTAGCCACGTCGGTGTTCGGGATCGCCACGGCGCCGAACCGCACCAGCCTGGTCGCCCGCAGGATCACCCTGCCCGGCGCCCAAGTCGCCGCGTCGGGCAACTGAGTGCCACGGCCAGCGACGCGGCCTCGCAGGCTTGGCTCGAACATGGCGCGGGCCGGATGCTCCAGCCCCTCAAGGTGGCGGCGTCTGTTGCGCGGGGGATGACGCCGGCCTTGCCTGGAGCGGGGCACTGAGCGTGACCACGGGCGGCCTTGGCCGCCGGCGCGTCACGCCGTCGCCCGCTGCGCTGCGCGTGGCCGGGGCGTCAGCCAAGGGTTGCTTCGGGTCAGAACCGGGCCGCAGCACGTGCGTGCTGCCGTTCGCCCCAACCATCGTGACCTGCCCGGCCTCGATCGCCTGCACCCGGAACGCGCTGACGCTGCCGCCCACCCCCACCA
>CALMAB010000124.1 GCA_937858325.1 uncultured Acetobacteraceae bacterium | reverse complement strand
GTGCGCGCCGTGGAGGCGATCCGGGACGCCGACGTGGTGATGTTCGACAAGCTGATCGGCCCCGAGGTGCTGGCGCTGATCCGGTCCGGCGCGCGGCGGATCGACGTGGGCAAACGCTGCGGCCGGCACGCCATGGCGCAAGGGGCCATCAACGCCCTGATCGTGCGCCACGCCCAGGCCGGCCGCCACGTCGTGCGCTTGAAGGGCGGCGACCCCTTCGTGTTCGGCCGGGGCGGGGAAGAGCTGGAAAGCCTGCGCGCCGCCGGCGTGCCGACCGAGGTCGTGCCGGGCATCACCGCGGCGCTGGCGACCGCGGCCCGGCTCGGCATCCCGCTGACCCACCGCGGCGCGTCGCGCAGCCTGCACCTGATCACGGCGCATGGCAGCGACGACCGGTTGCCTGAGCACGACTGGACGGCGCTGGCCCGGGCGGGCGGCACGCTCGCGGTTTACATGGGCGTCCGCACCCTGCCGCTGCTCGCGTCGCGGCTGCTGGCCGCCGGCATGGCGCCTGACACGCCGGCCATCGCGGTGGAGAACGCGACCCTTGCCCATGAGCGCCGGATGCCCGGCACGCTCGCCGGGATCGCCGAGGCCGTTGCCGCCGCCGGGCTGGACGGGCCGACCCTGGTGCTGATCGGTGCAGTGGTTGCCATGGCAGAGGCCGCGTCGGGCGCCCCGGCCGTCGAGAACGATCTTGCGGCCTGACCCGGCGGCGACGCCCGAAGAGCACCAATTCGCCACCTTTGTCCGTACCTTGGGCCGCGGCCCTGGCCGGTCGCGGGCGCTCACACGGGAGGAAGCGCGGGACGCCCTATCGGCCGTGCTGGACGGCAAGGCCGACCCGCACCAGGTTGGCGCGTTCCTGATGCTGCTGCGCTACCGGGGCGAGGACCCGGCGGAGATGGCCGGGCTGGTCGATGCCGCCCGAGCGCACATGGGGGCGGGTTTGCCGGCGGGCACGGCCCCAGTGAACTTGGACTGGCCGTCGTACGGCGCCGGGCGGACGCGCGGTGCGCCCTGGTTCCTGCTGGCCTCCTTAGCGCTGGCGCGTGCCGGGCATCGGGTGCTGATGCACGGGACCAACGAGTTTTCCCGCGGCACCACGGTTCCGGAGGGCTTGGGGGCGCTCGGCCTACGCCCGGCCCGCGACCGCGCGGAGGCCGCGGCGCAGCTTGGCGAGACGGGGTTCGCCTACCTGCCGCTTGAGGCGTTCAGCCCAGAACTCAAGGCGTTGCTGGATTTGCGGCGCCTGCTCGGCCTACGCTCGCCGCTCAACACGGCGGCGCGGCTGCTCAACCCGTTCGATGCCCAGGCCGGCGTGGACGGGGTGTTCCATCCCGCTTACATCGCGCTCCACCTCGCGACCGCGGACTTGCTGGGCTGCCACCGCCTGGTCGTCGTCAAGGGCGGCGGGGGGGAAGCGGAGCGCACCCCGGCCAAGGCCGTCGCCGCGCATTGGTTCGACCGCGCGCAGGGCCAGGGCGAAACCGTGCTGCCGCCCTTGCCCGAAGCTGGCGGCGATGGCGGCTTTGCCGCTGTCTGGCACGGCGCGGACGGCCCGGGCGCGGCCACAGCCATCGCCACGGTGGCGCTGGGGCTGATCGCCTTGGGCGCGGCGCCCGAACAGGCCGACGGGCAGGCCGTCGAAATTTGGCGCAGCCGCCACGGCTGACTGGCTTTGTCCACGCGCCGGGAGCATGGTGGACAACGGAGGTGGCGCCATGGCTGATCAGGACAGGATGGAGACGGCGCTCCTGGCAGCGGTCGCCAACAGCACGGAACCCATGGTGCTCAGCGACGCCCGGCTGCCCGACCTGCCGATGGTCGCCGTGAACGCGGCATTCGAGGCGTTATCGGGCTACCCCCGGATCGAGCTGGTCGGCCGCAACTGCCGTTTCCTGCAAGGCGCCGCCAGCGACCCGGCCACCCGCGGGCGCATCGGCCGTGGCCTCCGTGCGGGCGAGGGCTGCATCGAGTGGATCGTGAACTACCGCAAGAACGGCACCGCGTTCTGGAACCTGCTGTTCATCTCGCCCGTGTTCGGAGCCGATGGCGGCCTTCGCTACTTCATCGGCAACCAACTCGACATCACTGGGGGCCTGCCGGCGTGGCTGGGCGAGGTCACGTTCGGCCGGGCGCATATGTCGCCGGCGGTGCAAGCGGAGTTCAACACCTTGCTGCAGGATATCCTGGGCAGCACCGACCACATGCTCACCAACACCGGCCTGGCCCTGCAGCGCATCATCCGCTCCGCCCGCCGCTTGGCGGAGCTGACCACCGAGCTTGAGCCGGGGGCCAGGCCGCTGATGCCGGGTTCGCCGCCGTTGCCGCCTACGGTCGCCGTTCCAGAACGAAATGGACGGGCCGGTCCGGCTGCGTCGTGACAAAGCCGCGCGGCACCACCGCGCCGCGCCCGGCGAACCGAATCCGGAAGCGCCGCAGCAGCCGCGCCAGCACCAGCACCGCCTCCGTCAGCGCGAACTGCGCGCCGACACAGATGCGCGGGCCGGCCCCGAACGGCATGTAGCTGTAGCGGTCCGGCGGCACGGCGCCCGGCATGAATCGGTCGGCGTCGAAGCGGTCCGGGTCGTCCCACAGCTTGCGGTGCCGGTGCAGCACCCAGGGCGAAACGCTGACCACCGTGCCCGCCGCGACCCGGCGCCCCGCGATCACGTCCGGCCCCAGCGCTTCCCGCACGATCAGGAATGCCGGCGGATACAGCCGCAGCGCCTCGTCCACATGGGCGCGGACCGCGGGCAGCGCGCGCAACGCGTCGGCGGCGCCGTCTTCTGACAGGTCGGCCGTGGCGGCCTCCGCGGCGTCCAACAATGCGCCCGTCGCGGCGGCCGTGCGCAGGCACGGCAGGATGTGCTCGGGTCCGTAGTCGAGGTCGGCGTCGACGCAGACGGTCCAATCGCCTCGCGCGTGCTGGAACCCGGTCTGCAAGGCCCGCCCCTGCCCCGCGTTCATGGGGTAGGAG
>CALMAB010000123.1 GCA_937858325.1 uncultured Acetobacteraceae bacterium | reverse complement strand
AGCCACGTTACCTCCCCAACCAGCTCCCGATAGGATGCCGACACGCCCGCGTCCCGAGCGAAGTGCCAGAACAGCACGAGCCAGCCCAGCAGGAGGGGCGCGGTGAGGACGGCGCTCCGCACGCCTAGCTCGGTGCTCCCCACCCCCGCGAGCTGGGCGCCCACGACCGTGCCGTTGGCCAGCGCGCCCCATGGCACCATGGCCTGGCTCAGCAGCCCGAACACCACCACCTCCCTTGGCTGAAGCCGCAGCGCGCCAAGGCCCGCGACGGTGGTGACCTGCCCAACCCCGAACCCCGTCGCGGCCTCCGCGAACGGGCCAACCAGGAAGCAGGTTCCAAATAGCTTAGCACGCCGGCCGTTGATCGCCGTATCAGCAGGCGGCGACCGGCCTCCGACGACAATCTCCCGGAAGAACAGCCCCGACAAGATGACAGCCCCCACGAGACAGGCGAGCCAGCCGCCACGCGCGCAAGCTCCGGCCGCATCCGCAGGCGTGAAGTCGAGCGGCCCAGCCGCCATGGCTACGAGAAGCGCGACGATGGTGCCTACGAGGCCGGACACGAGCGAGGACACCCGTCCGCTGCCGACGAGCATTGCGACCGCGAGCAAAGGCATCGACCAGACAAGAAAGCGCATGCGTTGCACCTCCTTCGCGGGAGTACGTCAGCGTCACCGCTACTATAGTAGAGAAGCGCCCGCAAGCTTGCCGCCGCCGCTTGGCCTGGGCACCCTGATGCCAGGGAGGAGGCGGTGGTCATGGCCGTCGTACTGAGCCGCCCCGAGGCGGTGCTGGGTGAAGGGGGACGACACCTGGCGGACAACGTGCGCCGCTTGCGGGTGGAGCGTGGCTTGACCATGGACGCACTCGCGCTGCGCTGCGGCGTCAGTCGCGCCATGATCTCCAAGATCGAGCGCGGCGCCGCCGTGCCCACCGCGACGGTGCTGGGCAAGCTCGGCGCAGGGCTGGAGGTCGGCCTGTCGCAACTCCTGGGGAGCCAGCAAGCACGGGCGCCGGTGCTGATGCCACCTTCGGCGCAATCATCCTACCGCGACCCCGAGACGGGCTTCGTCCGGCGTTCGCTCTCGCCGCTGTTCCCTGATCGCCGAGTGGACTTCGCGGTCAACATGATGCCCCCGGGCAAGTCGGCCTTGTTCCCACCGCACCACCGCGGCGTCGAGGAGTATCTGTTCGTCAGCTTGGGCGAGCTGGTCGTCGTGGTGGACGGCGAGCGCTTTCTGGTCGGCCAAGGCAGCTCTCTGTACTACCCGGGCCACGTCGTGCATGAGTTCCGCAATGAGACGGAGCAGCCTGTGGAGTTCTACATCGTGGTGGACGGCACGGGAGCACGATAGCATGGACCACTCTGTCAAACGACGGACGGCTTGGACGCAATGCGCCTGCCCTACCGCGAAGTTAGCAATCCAGGTGCATTGATGGATCACCGGCATTTGCTCGCCTGATCGTGTTCCCTCGCGATCACAGAGACATAGCAGGAGCCCTGCCCCTCACCCTTCCTCATACGCCCGGAAGATCCCGTAATCCGACCCAGGACGGCACGCCGCGGCGCTCCGCACCCTGTCCGATGAGCCGGCGCAGCCTTGAATTGATGAAGCGTGGCACCCTGGCAAGCTGGCTGAGACGTGGCCTTGTGGGCCAAACCGATTAGCTAGCGCGGTAGCGCAGCCGGGGAGTTCGGCGTATGGCCTGACTTTACAGCGCACCGATGCCGTTCGTTGCGCCGGCAAACGGGTGTTGGATCAGATGCTCAATTTCCCGGGCAGCCTCGCTCTTGCTGCTCGCGGAGCGAGCGAGCCGGAAGGCTCCTTCCGGCAGGGGAGGAAGGCCCAGGTCCCTCCCAACCTCCCGCACGCCCGGCTTCAGTTCTGACCGCCCAAGAACCGTGACGGCCAAGCCGGATTGGAGGGATGCAAGAATGCCGTCCGGGCTGGGACAGGTGAACGCGACGTGCCAGGCAACCCCATGCCGCGCCAGCGCGTCCAAGGCGACCCGCCGGTTGATGCAGGGCGGCGGATACAGCGCGAGCGGAAGCGACGGCCGGACATGCCGGAACGTCTCGGCAGCGGCCCAGACCAACTGCTCCGAGCGGAGCAGCGTGCCGTCCGGCACATCCCCGACCTCCATCACCACAGCCAGATCCAGTTCGCCGGCATCGACCATGCCATTCAGGTCGAGGCTCATCCCGACGCTGACGGCGAGCTGAACATCGGGGAAGCGTGCAGCGAATCTGGCCAGCAAGTCCGGCAGGTGGGTGCCAAGGAAGCTGTCCGGCAGTCCCAAACGCACGACCCCGCGCACGACCTTGCGACGGAAGCGGCGGTCCAGCTCGTCCAGGGCCGACAGCACGCGGTGCCCGCAGGCCAGGAACGCCTCCCCTTCGTCGGTCAGCACGACTTCGCGCGTCGTCCGCGCGACCAGCGTCCGCCCGACGAGCTGCTCAAGGCGCCTGATCTGATGGCTGACCGCGGACTGGGTGAGGTTCAGCCGGGCGGCGGCCTGCGTGAAGCCGCCGGTCTGCTTCACCGCTGCCAAGGCCCGCAGCAAGGCTGGGTCGATGTCCATGCCGTCCAGCATACATGAACGTTTGTCATGGATCAGCCCGCCAACCTTCATTTCCATCATCGACGGGCCAGCGGCATAGTCATCTCCCAAAGTGACGAGTGGCCGCGTGGAAAACCGATCGCCGAACCCGAGCTTCGCGTGGACAGTGACCGTCCTTTTCACCGTGGTGATCGCGGCCGCCTACGCCTTCGGGGTTTACCTGTTCCCGTCGCTGATCCCGGACATGCGCCGAAGCCTTGGGTTCGGCTATGCCGAGGCCGGCGGGATCGCGGCAGCAAGGCAGGTCGCGTTCCTGGTGACGGCCCTGGCCTCGGCGGCGGCAGTCCGGCGTTTCGGTGCGGGCCTCGTCATCCTCGGCTCCATGCTCCTCTGCGGCCTGGCGCTCTGCGGGGTCGGCGCCGCCCCCGGCACCTGGGTGGCGGCCGTCCTGCTGATCGTGCTGAACGCTTGCGCCGCCTCGGCGTGGATTCCGATGGTCTCGCTCGTGGCGAGGATTGTCGCGTTCCAGCACCAGGGCAAGGCGGTCGGGCTCATCGCGAGCGGGACCAACTATGGCCTGTGCCTGAACGGTTTGCTTGTGCCGGCCCTTCTGCCCGCGCTCGGGTGGCGCTCGGTGTGGCTTGCAGCCGGCGGCATCACGCTCATGCTGTGCGGCCTTCTCTGGTGGACGCTGGCGCGCGCCTCCCTGCTGTCCGGCGGCACGGCCGGCCCGCGTCGCCGGGCCATGCCCTGGCGCCTCGCTTTTCAGCCCCAGTACCTGATCGTCTATGGCCTCGCTTGCCTTGGCGGATTGGCCGGGGTGCCATTCGCGAACTACTTCTCGGCCTTCATCCGCGACGACCTCCGCCTTTCCATTGCCGTGTCCGGCGAGGGTTGGCTGGCGATGGGGGTGGCGGGCGCGTTAGGCGGCGTGGTGTTCGG
>CALMAB010000122.1:3777-7983 GCA_937858325.1 uncultured Acetobacteraceae bacterium | reverse complement strand
AGCATCTTCTACTATCACACCGGCTTCCCCGGCGGCATCAAGGGCCGCAGCGTCCGCCAGCGCCTGGAAAGCAAGCACCCGGAGCGCGTGATCGAGAAGGCGGTCGAGCGCATGATCACCCGCGGCCCGCTGCAGCGCCAGCAGATGCGGCACCTGCACGTTTATGCCGGCGCCACCCACCCGCATGACGGGCAGCAGCCGAAGCCGCTGGACGTCGCTGCCCTGAACACCAAGAACAAGAGGGTTTGACGATGTCCGATACCCAAGACGCGCCGACCCGCACGCTGGCGGACTTGAAGAACCTCGCGGTCGCCACGGCGGTCGAGACCAGCGACACGCCGAAGCGGGAAGCCAAGCGCGACGCGTTGGGCCGCAGCTATGCGACGGGCCGCCGCAAGAACGCCATCGCCCGGGTCTGGATCAAGCCCGGCAAGGGCGAGATCAACGTCAACGGCAAGCGCGTGGGCCAGTACTTCGCCCGGCCGGTGCTGCGGATGCTGATCACCCAGCCCTTCCTGGTCACGGACCGCTACAACCAATTCGACGTGTTCTGCACCTGCAACGGCGGCGGGCTGTCCGGCCAGGCGGGCGCGGTGCGCCACGGCATCAGCCGGGCGCTGACCCATTACGAGCCGGAGTTGCGCGGCGTGCTGAAGCTCGCGGGCTTTCTGACCCGCGACAGCCGCGTGGTGGAGCGCAAGAAGTATGGCCGGGCTAAGGCCCGCCGCAGCTTCCAGTTCAGCAAGCGGTAACCGCGTACCCAGCACGAGTCACGAAAGGGGGCGGTCCGCATCGGGCCGCCCCTTTTGCGTTTCGCCCCAAGCAGCACAGCGTACAACTCAGGAGGTCCGTCATGCCCACTATCCCGCCACCCGCCACCGTGTTCATCGATGGGGAGGCCGGCACGACGGGCCTGGGTATCCGCGACCGCCTGGCCGCGGTGCCGGGCGTGACCCTGCGCAGCATCGACCCGGCACATCGCAAGGACCCGGACGCGCGGCGCGAGCTGATGGCGTCGGTCGATCTGGTCGTGCTCTGCTTGCCGGACGCGGCGGCACGGGAAAGCAACGCCTTGGCCGACAGCCTGGGGGACCGCGCGCCGAGGCTGCTGGACGCCAGCACCGCGCATCGCTGCGATCCCGGCTGGGCCTACGGCTTCCCTGAGCTGTCGCCGGAGCAGCCGGCGCGGATCGCAGGCGCGGCGCGGGTCGCCAACCCCGGCTGCTACCCGACTGGCGCCATCGCGCTGCTGCGCCCGCTGGTGGATGCCGGGCTGGTGCCGCGCGACCATCCCCTGTCGGTCAACGCGGTAAGTGGCTACTCCGGCGGCGGGCGCAGCATGATCGAGGCGCACGAGGCGCAGGGCGGCCCGGCGTTCGAGCTGTATGCCTTGAGCTTGCAGCACAAGCACGTGCCCGAGCTGCAGCTCCATGCCCGGCTGACCCGGCGCCCGATCTTCGTGCCGTCCGTCGCGCACGCGCGGCAGGGGATGCTGGTGTCGGTGCCGCTGCACTTGGACATGCTGCCGGGCCGTCCGCGCTTGGGCGACCTGCACGATGCCATCGCCGCCCGCTACGGGGACAGCTCCTCCGTGCGCGTCCTGCCGCCGGAACGGACGGGCACGCTGGACGTGACGGCGCTGAACGACACGGACGCCATGGAGCTTCGGGTGTTCGGCAACGACCGGGACGGCCAGGCGGTGCTGGTGGCCCGGCTGGACAACCTGGGCAAGGGCGCGTCCGGCGCCGCGGTGCAGAATCTGCGCCTCATGCTGGGCCTGCATCAGCCGGCGGTGCAGGAGATGGCCGATGCCGGCTGACCGCATGGGGCCGCTGTTCGCGTGGGAGGGCGTCGTTCCCACGGTTGCGGAGGACGCCTGGGTGGCGCCGACCGCTTCCGTGATCGGCGACGTTTGGCTGGGTGCGTGCAGCAGCGTCTGGTTCGGCTGCGTGCTGCGCGGCGACACCAACCGCATCACCGTGGGCGCGCGCAGCAACATCCAGGACGGTACGGTGGTGCACGTGAACGCCGGCCCGGAGTGGGAATGCGTGATCGGCGACGACGTGACGATTGGCCACGCGGCGATCATCCATGCGTGCCGGCTGCACCGCCATGCCTTTGTCGGCATGGGCGCCACCGTGCTGGACGGCGCGGTGATCGAGGAAGGCGGCATGTTGGCCGCCGGCGCCCTGCTCACGCCGGGCAAGCGGATCGGCCGGCAGGAGCTTTGGGCCGGCGTCCCCGCGCGCAAGCTGCGCGACATGCCGGACGAAGAGCGGGCCGGCTTGGACCACAACGCCGCGCACTACGTCGAGCTGGCCGCACGCTACCGCATCGGGCTTCGCACCACGTCGTAAGCCACCATATCTGGTGGGCGTCGCGAGCCGCCATGGAGGGTGGCCGACGTATGGGGACGACCGATGCGAAAGCTATTGTTTGCCGCGACGTGCCTTCTGCCGGTGGCCTGCGCGGGCGGGTTGCAGCCGGTGGTGCCCGACACGGCGCGGATGCCGCCGGGGGCGCTCCGCAGCGGCTTTGATCCGGACGTGACGGCGGTGAACCTGGCGCGATGGGCTTTTGCGGACAGCGGGCGCACCCGCGGGCGTCCCATCGAGGGAGCACGGGCCGCGGCGTCCATGGACTACATTGCCGGCCAACTCTACACCAGCCCGCGCTGGGCCAACATCGACGCGATCACCAAGGAGCAACTGCTGCAAGGGCGGCAGGAGGTCCGGGCGGCGCTCGGCGTGGCGCCGGGCACGCCGTCGCAGGCGGTGGTGGACCGCCTGACGACCGCGGCCAACGCGCTCGCCGACGGCAACCCGGCCTTTGCCGTCGCCCAACTGGGCACCCCGGTGTTCCAGGAGCCTGGTGAGCAGGTGCTGCAACGCCTGGCGAACCTGCCCTACATGCAGATGGCCAACGTCTCGACGACCCGGGCGGGCAACGAGCTTTTTCAAGACGGAAGAGGTAACGTGTTCTACTAAGGCAAGGGGCTGCCCGCGTGTCGGGCAGCCCCGGCCGAGAGGCGTCTCGGCTTAGCGTATGGCGCGGAGCACCGAACGGTCCTCGCCGGCCAGCGACCGGTAGATGGCCAGGTAGTCCTCCGCCATGCGCCGGGCGGTGAAGCGGTCCTCGAACCGTTGGCGGACGGTGGCGCGCGACAGCTTGGACAGGCGGTCCACCGCCGACATCGCGCCCCGCTCGTCCTCGACGATGTAGCCGCTCACGCCGTCCTCGATAATCTCGGGGACGGAGCCGCGGTTGAACGCGATGACCGGCGTGCCGCAGGCCATGGCCTCGATCATCACCAGCCCAAACGGCTCGGGCCAATCGATGGGCATCAGCAGCGCCTTGGCCCCGCTGAGGAATTCCGGCTTCTGGGCGTCGTTGATCTCGCCGACCATCTCCACGCCGCCGCCTGCGAGCATCGGGCGGATCACCTCGTCGAAATAGGCCTGGTCAACCCGGTCCACCTTGGCGGCGATCTTGAGCGGGATGCCGCAGGCCCGGGCGATGCGGATCGCCTTGTCCGGTCCCTTTTCCGGCGCGATCCGGCCCAGGAACGCCAGGTAATCCTTTGGACCCGGCTGCGGGGTCAGCAGGTTCTCCGGCAGGCCATGCAGCACCGTGCCGACATAGCGGGCCTGCGGCAACGGACGGCGCTGCGCGTCGCTGATGGAAACGAGCGGCGCGTTGGGGAACAGGTTGAACAACGGCTGCCATTCCGGCAGGTCAAGCCGTCCGTGCATGGTGGTGACGTACGGCGTGCGCTGCCGGCTGAACAGGCTGAACGACCAATAGTCCAGGTGGAAGTGCAGCACGTCGAACTCGTCCGCCTGGCGGCGCACGGCTTCCATCATCAGCATCTGCGGCGCGATCGCGTCGCGGATCGTCGGATCCAGGCGCAGGGCGCGTGGCCAAACCGGTTCCAGCTTGGCCGAGGTTACGGAGTCACCGCTCGCAAACAGCGTCACGTCATGACCCTGCGCGACCAGCTCCTCGGTCAGGAACGAGACGACACGCTCTGTCCCGCCATACAGCTTGGGGGGGACCGCCTCGTGCAGGGGCGCAATTTGCGCGATACGCATTGTTGGGCTTCTCCTCACATTCACGTTGCCTGATTAATCGCCAAAAACGGCATTTGTTTGGCGACGTACCAAGGTTGCGGCATTTATGCTGCATCGCAACGCAAACGTGAACGCC
>CALMAB010000122.1:0-3677 GCA_937858325.1 uncultured Acetobacteraceae bacterium | reverse complement strand
AAGGCTAGAAGCCTTCGCGCTCCAGCCGCTTCCGCTCCATCTTGCGGGCGCGGCGCACCGCCTCGGCAGCCTCGCGCGCCCGGCGTTCCGACGGCTTCTCGTAGTGGCGCCGCAGCTTCATCTCGCGGAACACGCCTTCGCGCTGCATTTTCTTTTTCAGCGCCTTGAGCGCCTGATCGACATTGTTGTCACGAACGAGAACCTGCACTTGGCCGCTTTCTCCTATTGCCCGGGATGCGCCCGGGCCTGCACATGATAAGGGTCCGCTCAACCAGGACCACGGAAGTCGCGCCTATAGCACCGTCTCGCCGGCTCGCCAAAGCCTTTCGCCAACCCATTTGCAGCTCGGCTGCTGAACTGCTGAGGACGCCATGGCCATCCTGAAGATCGCCCGCATGGGCCACCCGGTCCTGCTGACCCCGGCCGCCCCGGTTGCCGACCCCGGCGCGCCCGAAATCCGCCGCCTGGTCGCCGACATGATCGAGACCATGGAGGATGCAGGAGGCGCCGGGCTTGCCGCGCCCCAGGTTCACGTCCCGTTGCGGCTTTTCGTGTTCCGCGTGCCGCCGGGCCGCACGGAGGCGGTGGAGAGCGACGGCGAGATGGGCAACACCGTGGTGATCAACCCGGCGGTCGAGCCGCTCGGCGAGGAGATGGTGCTGCGCTGGGAAGGCTGCCTGTCCATCCCGGGCTTGCGCGCCGCCGTGCCGCGCCACCTGCGGGTGCGCTACCGCGGGGTGGATTTGGAGGGGCAGCCGGTCGGCGCCGACGCCAGCGGCTTCCACGCCGGGGTTGTCCAGCACGAGAACGACCACCTGGACGGCATTCTATACCCGATGCGGATGACCGACTTCCGCTTGTTTGGCTTCAACGAGGAGCTGGCCCGGGCCAGCGCGACCCAGCCGAGGACCTGAGACCCATGTTCCAACCGCCTGAACGCAGCGCCGAACGCGATGCCGCCATCGAGGCCCTGCTGCCCAACGTGCCGTTTGACGGCTGGACGCTGGCCGCGCTGCGCGCCGCTGCCGGGCCGGATGCGGACCTGCTGTTCCCCGGCGGCACGATTGACATGATCGAGGCGTATTGCGACCTCGGCGACCGCTGGATGGAAGAAGGCGCTGCTGCGTCCGACCTATCCGGCCTGAGCCTGACCAAGCGGGTCCGGGCAATCATCGCGCTGCGGTTCCAGCAGAACCGGCCGTACAAGGAGGCGGTGCGCCGTGCACTGGCGGTGTTGGCATTGCCGGGCAATGCCGGGGTCGCGCTGCGCTGCACGGCGCGGACGGTGGACGCCATCTGGCACGCGGCGGGGGACGGCTCGGTCGATTTCAGCTGGTACACCAAGCGTGCCATCCTGGCTGGGGTGTATGGCTCGACCCTGCTGTATTGGCTGGGCGACGGCAGCGACGACGATGCGCCCACGCTCGCCTTTTTGGACCGGCGGCTGGCAGGGGTCGGGCGGATCGGCGGCCTGCGGCGCCGGCTCGGCGCGGCGATGCGGGGCGCGCCGCCGAACGTCGCGGCCTAGGCAATCGGGGCGGTTTGCCCCGGGTCGGAAGACATCGGCGGCGCTTGAGCGGCCGGGTCAGAAGACGTCGGCGGCGCTTGAGCCGCCGGGTCTGAGTTCCTATTTCGTTGGTGCAAGCACTTGCGGCGGCTGCCTTTTGAGGGGCCGCCACGTGCGCGTTGCCTGATTCATAGGAACGTTGAATGGACATTGAAAAACTGACCGAACGGTCCCGCGGCTTTCTGCAAGCGGCGCAGACCATCGCGATTCGCGAGTTCAACCAACGGCTCACCCCGGAACACCTGTTGAAGGCGTTGCTGGATGACGAGCAAGGCGCGGCCGCGGGGCTGATCCAGGCTGCTGGGGGCGATGCCGCCGCCGTCAAGCGGGCGGTGGATGCCGAGGTGGCGCGCATTCCCAAGGTGCAAGGCTCGGGCGCCGGCCAGCCGCAGGCCACGCCCGATTTGGTTCGCGTGCTGGACGCTGCCCAGCAGGCGGCGGGCAAGGCGGGAGACGAGTACGTCGCGCAGGATCGGCTGCTGCTGGCGCTTGCCGCGGGCGACACGCCGGCGGCCCGGGCGCTGCGCGTCGGCGGGGCGACGCCGCAAGCTTTGGAGCAGGCGGTGGCCGACATCCGCAAAGGGCGCAGGGTGGACAGCGCCAACGCCGAGGCCGGGTTCGACGCCCTGAAGAAGTATGCGCGCGACGTGACGGCCCTGGCGCGCGACGGCAAGCTCGACCCGGTGATCGGCCGCGACGAGGAAATCCGCCGCACCATCCAGATCCTGGCCCGGCGCACCAAGAACAACCCGGTGCTGATCGGCGAACCCGGCGTTGGCAAGACCGCCATCGTCGAGGGCTTGGCGCTGCGCATCGTCAACGGCGACGTGCCGGAGTCCCTGCGCAACAAGCGGGTCATGGCGCTGGACCTGGGCGCGCTGGTGGCGGGCGCCAAGTTTCGCGGCGAGTTCGAGGAGCGGCTCAAGGCGGTGCTCAAGGAGATCGAGTCCGCTGAGGGCGAGATCGTGCTGTTCATCGACGAGATGCATACCCTGGTCGGCGCCGGCAAGGCGGACGGCGCGATGGACGCGAGCAACCTGCTGAAGCCCGAGCTGGCGCGCGGCGCGCTGCACTGCGTGGGCGCCACGACGCTCGACGAGTATCGTAAGTACATCGAGAAGGACGCGGCGCTGGCCCGGCGCTTTCAATCGGTGTTCGTGGGCGAGCCGAGCGTGGAGGACACCATCAGCATCCTGCGCGGCATCAAGGACAAGTACGAGCTGCACCACGGCGTCCGCATCACCGACGGCGCGTTGGTGGCGGCGGCGACGCTCAGCAACCGCTACATCAGCGACCGCTTCCTGCCGGACAAGGCGATCGACCTGGTGGACGAGGCCGCATCCCGCCTGCGCATGGCCGTGGACAGCAAGCCCGAGGCGCTGGACGAGCTGGACCGGCGGCTGATGCAGCTGCGGATCGAGCGCGAAGCGCTGCGCAAGGAGTCCGACGCCAACTCGCGCGAGCGGCTGGAGCGGTTGGAGAAGGAGATCGCCGACCTCGGCGAGAAGTCGGACGCGATGACGGCGGCGTGGGCCAGCGAGAAAAGCCGGGTGGCGGACACGCAGAAGCTCAAGGAGCAGCTGGACCAGGCGCGCGGCGAGATCGAGGCGGCCCGGCGCCGCGGCGACCTGGCACGGGCCAGCGAGCTGATCTACGGGACGGTGCCCGACCTGGAACGGCGGATCGCTGGCGCGCACGACAGCGCAAGCCCGGCGGGCGGCCTGGTGAACGAGGCGGTGACGCCGGAGCAGGTCGCGGCCGTGGTGTCCCGCTGGACGGGCGTGCCGGTGGACCGGATGCTGGAAGGCGAGCGCGCCAAGCTGCTGCGCATGGAGGACGAGCTGCGCCGCCGGGTGGTGGGGCAGGAGGACGCGCTGCAGCACGTGGCAAACGCGGTGCGCCGGGCGCGGGCGGGCTTGCAGGACCCGAACCGGCCGATCGGCAGCTTCCTGTTCCTCGGCCCGACTGGCGTGGGCAAGACCGAGCTGACCAAGGCGCTGGCGGCGTTCCTGTTCGACGACGACCGGGCGATGCTGCGGATCGACATGAGCGAGTTCATGGAGAAGCACTCGGTCAGCCGGCTGATCGGCGCGCCGCCGGGCTATGTCGG
>CALMAB010000121.1 GCA_937858325.1 uncultured Acetobacteraceae bacterium | reverse complement strand
CATGGCAGGCCGCGCGAGGACGAGTGCATGAAGCATGGAGAGCACGTCGCCTCGCTGCGCGCCAGGGACGGGCGGGCGAGGTTCGGCGCGTCACCGAACTATCATACCGGCGCAAGGTTTTTTCGATATCACCCAATAGATGCACGAAGACCAAGAACGCGAACCCGCCCGCGTCCGGCGCAGCAATGAGACACGTGTGCCCGCCTTGCAGGCCGTTGCCGCCGCCTGTCTCCTGTGCGGCCCGGCGCCGGGCCGGGCGCAGGATGCCATACCCCTCGGCGAGGTGCGCGTCGAGGAGGACCGCGCCAACAACGCCATTTCCCAGGCCCCGACCCGTGCGCCGCTGGACGCCACGCAGCCGACCTCCGTCATCAGCGGCCGGTTCATCCAGGACAACATCCCCGCGCAATCCGACTACGGGCAGATCGTCGGCCTGTCGCCCAGCGTTTTCGCCATCGAGCAGAACGGACCCGGCAACGCGTTCTCGGGCCAGGTCAGCGTGCGCGGCTTCCAGGACGGGTTCTACAACGTGACGCTGGACGGCATCCCGTTTGGCGACTCCAACAACTATACCCACCACACGTCGTCCTACTTCATGAACCGCGACCTCGGGCAGGTCTCGGTGGACCGCGGGCCGGGCACGGCGTCCACGGTCGGCAACGCGACGTTCGGGGGCACCATCGCGCTCCAAAGCAAGGCGCCGGCCGTGCGCGCCACGCTCACGCCCTATGCCTCGGGCGGCAGCTTCAACACGGTGCTGTACGGGGCGCAGCTCGACACGGGGCCGCTGCCCGGGGGCGGCTCCGCGGTGTTCGACGGCGAGCACACGGAAAGCGACGGCGCGCTCACCTTTGCCGGGGCCAAGCGCATCAACCTGTTCGCCAAGGCGGTCCAGCCGCTTGGGCCGAACACGACGCTCACGGTCCTCGGCATGTACAACACGACGGACCAGTACTTCGCCCGGGGCGCCTCCTTGGCGCAGATCAGGGCCTTCGGCCCGAGCTACGCCTTTTCGAACGATCCGCAGCTGCAGAACTACTACAAGTATAACTTCAACCGCAGCACTTCGGATTTCAACTACATCGGGATCAGGTCACAGATTTCGGAAGCCTGGTCCGTGGAGAACAAGGTTTATACCTATGGCTACTTCCTGAAGGGCACGCGCGGGATCGACGTGTCCAACCTGTCGCCTGCCACGACCGTGCCCGGCACGGTGCAGAACAACCTTTACCGCGCGTTCGGCGACACGCTCCAGATCAAGCGGGTGATCCCATCCGGCGACATCAAGGTCGGCGCCTGGATCGAGAACCAGTCAAACGGCTACAGCCAGGCGAACATCGACCTGGCACGCGGCGGCGTCCTCACCCCGACCCGCAACGGCCGCCCCTCGCCGAACCCGCTGGATGCGTTCACCTACCTCGACCATGAAGACCTGTTCACCCTGCAGCCCTACCTGGAGTTCGACATCCAGCCGTTGCCGGGCCTGACGATCACGCCGGGCATCAAGTACGACTACTTCCAGCGTTCCCTCAACGCCAGGGTCAACGCCGTGAACAAGGGACCTGCACCCGGCGGCCCTCCGCTCAAGGACAGGAAAGCTTATGGCGCGCCGTTGCCGGCGGTCACGGCACGCTACCTGATCAATCCCGACTGGGCCGTGTACGTGCAGTACGCGAAGGGCTTCCTGGCGCCCAACCTCAACTACATCCAGAACGCCGACCCGTCACGCACCAAGGTCGATCCGCAGCAGACGAACAACTACCAGGTCGGCACCACCTATCAGACCCGCGCCCTGTCGATCTCTGGCGACCTGTATTACATCGACTTTTCCAACCTGATCGCGATGCGAAACGTCGGCGTGAACACGATCTACTTCAACCAGGGCGCCGTAGACTACTACGGCATCGAAGCGGAGGCGACGCTCGCCATCGGCCACGGCGTCAGCCTGTATGCCAACGGCAGCGGCAACGTGGCCCGCAACCGGGCGACCCACCAGCCGATCGCCAACGCGCCGGAAGCGACGGCCGCCGGCGGCGTCATCTACGCGCAGCACGGGTTCAACGCCTCGCTGCTCGACAAGTGGGTCGGCGCCCGCTACGGCGACACCAACCTCAAGCAGGGCCTGACCCCGTTCAACCAACTCGATGCCGCGCTGTCCTACGTGGTGCAGCGCCCGAGCCTGCCGCCGGTCAAGCTGGGAGTGCAGTTGGCCAACCTGCTCGACAGCCGCAAGGTCATCGCCTTCGACCTTTACGCCGGGGCCAAGCAGACGCCGCTGTACTACACCCAGCCCGGGCGCAGCGTGTTCGCCTCAGTCGAAATCCCGCTCTGAGCCTGCTGCGTCTGGTGAACCGCCCGATGCTGTCCACCCGCTTGCGGCCTTCCCGCTTGCGGCTTGTCGCCGCCGGGCTGGTGGTGGCCGCCGCCGCGGCGATCGCCGCATTGTGGCCGCAGGGCGGCGACGATCTGGTCATCTACTCCGCCATGGGTCCGCCCGGCGCGATGATCCCCGCCTTCGAGGCCGAGACGGGCCTCCGCGTCACCTACGTCAACATGGGAGGCGGCCCGCTCCAGGCGCGCATCTATGCGGAGGGTGCCCGCCCGCGCTGGACGGTCGCGTGGTTCGTGGGCGACGCGGCGATGGCCGCCCTCGACCGCGCCGGCCTCTTG
>CALMAB010000120.1:4101-6911 GCA_937858325.1 uncultured Acetobacteraceae bacterium | reverse complement strand
ATCACGCGGGCACGCCCACGCGGCCGTCCGCGATGCGGACGCGCCGGCCACAGCGGGCGGCAAGCGCCGGGTCGTGGGTGATCAGCAGCAGGGTGGTGCCGGCGTTGGCCTGCATCCCGAACAGCAGGTCCATCACCGTTCGCCCGGTCGCCACGTCGAGGTTGCCGGTCGGCTCGTCCGCCAGCAGCAGGCGCGGGCCGGGCGCAAAGGCGCGGGCCAGCGCGACCCGCTGCTGCTCGCCCCCGGACAACTGGCCCGGCAGGTGCGTCAGGCGGTGCGACAACCCGACCGAGGCGAGGCTCTCCGACGCCCGCGCTTCCGCGTCCCGCACCCCGGCGAGTTCCAGCGGCACCGAAACGTTCTCCAGCGCCGTCATGGTCGGGATCAGGTGGAACGACTGGAACACGATGCCGATGTTGTCGCGGCGGAACCGGGCCAGCGCGTCCTCGTCGAGTCGCGTCAGCTCCTCCCCCGCCACCTGCACCTGGCCGCCCGTCGCCTGCTCCAACCCGGCCAGCACCATCAGCAGGCTGGTCTTGCCCGATCCCGACGGACCCACGAGGCCCACGGCCTCCCCCGCCTCGATGTCGAGATCGACGCCCCCCAGAATGTTGACCAGCCCGGCCGCGGAGGGCACGGTCAGCCGCAGGTCCCGCACCCGCACCAGGGGCGCAGAGGCAGGGTGAGCCATTGAGATGTCCATGATAGGCCCATATGGCGCGCGCCGCTGGCCGGCCAACGTCGCGGCGCTGGCCGTGCTGGCTTTTTTGGCGGCCAGCCCGGCGCAGGCGCGCACCACCCGCATCCTGGTGCTGGGCGACAGCCTGACCGCCGGCTACGGCCTGGCGCAGCCGGACGGGTTCCAGGCGGTGATGCAGGCGGCGCTGCGTGCCCGCGGCCTGGACGTGGCCCTGGTGGACGCCGCCGTGTCCGGCGACACCACGGCGGGCGGCCGGGCACGGCTCGATTGGGCCTTGGCGGACGGCGCGGACGCGGCGCTGGTGGAGCTGGGCGCCAATGACGGGCTGCGCGGCCTTTCTCCCGCGGAGATGGAGGCCAACTTGGCCGCGATCCTGGACGCGCTGGCGGCGCGCAAGATTCCGGTGCTGTTGTCCGGCATGTTGGCACCGCCCAACTTCGGCGCGGACTACGCGGCGGCGTTCAAGGCGGTGTTCGACCGCCTCGGCCAGCGGCCCGGCCTGCTGTTCGACCCGTTCTTCCTGGAAGGCATCGCGGGCGACGCGGCGCTCAACCAGGTTGACCGCATCCACCCCAACCCCGATGGCGTGCGCCGGGAGGTGGCGCGGCTGCTGCCGATGATGGAACGGCTGGTCGCCGCGGCGCGGGGGACCTGATGCGGCTGTTCGTGGCGCTCGACCTGCCGCGCTCGCTGCGGGAGCGGTTGTCTTGGATGGCGGGCGGCCTGCCCGGCGCGCGCTGGGTCGCGCCGGAGAACTACCATGTCACCCTGCGCTTCATTGGCGAGCTGCCGGGCTACCGGGCGGAAGAGGTGGACCAGGCGCTGGCGGCGCTGCGCGCGCCGGGCTTCACGCTGCAATTGGCGGGGATCGGCACGTTCGAGAAGGGGGGAAAGGTGAACAGCCTGTGGGTCGGAGTGGAGCGCAGCCCGCAGCTCGACCATCTGCAGACCAAGATCGAGACCGCCTTGCAGCGCGCCGGGCTGGAGCGGGAGCGGCGTCGCTTCCTGCCGCACGTCACGCTGGCGCGCTTGGACGGCGTGCCGGAGGCGAAGATCGCCGGCTGGGTCGCCGGGCACAACCTGTTCCGCAGCGAGCCGGTGCCGGTCGAGCACTTCACGCTGTTCAGCTCGCGATTGGGCAAGGAGCAGGCAGTCTATACGCCCGAGGTCGAGTACGAACTGGCGTGATGGCGAGCGTCCACTTCGTCACGCACCCGGAGGTGGTGATCGACCCCAAGATGCCGGTTCCAGATTGGCCGCTGTCGGCAGTCGGATTTCGGCGGATGCGCCTTGCGGTTGAGCGGCCCTGGCTCGCGGAGGTGCGGTCCGTGTTCAACAGCACCGAACGGAAGGCGATGGATGCGGCCGGTGTCCTGGCCGGGAAACTCGGGGTCAGCACCGTTGCCGTTGAAGGCTTAAACGAGAATGACCGATCCGCGACAGGCTACCTGCCGAGGGCCGAGTTCGAGGGCGTCGCAGACGAGTTCTTTGCGCGGCCGGAGGTCAGCGTGCGCGGGTGGGAGCGTGCGGCCGATGCGCAGCGCAGGATCGTCAGCGCCGTCGAGCACGCGATGTCTCTCGCGCCGGTGGAGGGCGACGTCGCCCTCGTCTCTCATGGGGGTGTTGGTGCCCTGCTGCTCTGCCACCTCAAAGGCGTGCCGATCAGCCGCGATGCCGACCAGCCGGGCGGCGGGGGCGGCAACGTTTTTTCCTTCTGCAAGGAAAGCCGCCAGCTTCTCTTGGGCTGGCGGCGGATCGAGGAATGAGGGCGAGGAGTCCCAGGGGGTGAGAAGCCGGCGCCCATTCTCTATGTAAGCGCCTATGACCCTCGACGACCTTGCGGCAGAGGTCCGCGCCTGCACGTTCTGCGCCGACGTGCTACCCTTGGGGCCGCGGCCGATCTTGCGCGTGTCCACCACCGCCACGGTCCTGATCGCGAGCCAAGCACCCGGCACCAAGGTACACGTGAGTGGCACGCCCTGGACCGACGCGTCCGGCGTGCGGCTGCGCACCTGGCTCGGCATGACGCCGGACGAGTTCTACGACCCGGCGCGCGTCGCCATCCTGCCGATGGGGCTGTGCTACCCGGGCCGCTTGCCGCAGGGCGGCG
>CALMAB010000120.1:0-4091 GCA_937858325.1 uncultured Acetobacteraceae bacterium | reverse complement strand
CCGCTGTGGCGCCGCCGCCTGCTGGACGCGATGCCGGGCCTGCGCCTCACCCTGCTGGTCGGCAGCTACGCCCAGGCCGACGCGCTGGGGCCGGGCCGGATGACCGACCGGGTGCGGGAGTTCCGGCAGTACCTGCCGCGTTACTTCCCCCTGCCCCATCCAAGTTGGCGGACCGGCGTGTGGGAGAAGAACAACCCGTGGTTTGTCACCGACGTGCTGCCGGCGCTGCGGGCCGAGGTGCGGCAGGTATTGAGCGCCGGCGCGGCGTAGTCACCGCAGCCCGTCCAGGATCGCGACCAGCTTTCGGTCGCGGTCCGCCGCCATCTCGGCCACCGGCTTGCCGCCTGCTGCTGCCTCCACGCCCTCGATCAACGCCTGCTCGAAGGCGGGCGTCATCTCCGGCGTGCCCAGCTCCGGCCACAGCGTGCCGACGCCGATGTGGTCCATCAGGGTGCGCAGGCCCCCGGCGCCGCCGCCCAGGTGGTAGGTCATGATCGGCCCCATGATCGCCCAGCGCAGGCCCGGCCCCTGACTCACCGCGGCGTCCACGTCCGCCACGCTGACCACGCCTTGCTCGACCAGATACGCCGCTTCCCGCCAGATCGCTGCCTGCAGCCGGTTGCTGACGTGGCCCGGCATTTCTTTCCGCAAACGGATCGGGTGCTTGCCGATGGCGGCGTAGAACCGCATCGCGCGCTCCACCGCTTCGGGCGCCGTCCACTCGCCGCCGACCACCTCCACCAAGGGGATGAGGTGCGGCGGGTTGAACGGGTGGCCCAGCACCAGGCGCTCGGGATGGTGGGTCCGCGCCTGCATCGCGGTGGGCAGCAGGGTCGAGCTGCTGGACGCGATCAGGGCGTCCGGCGGCAGCGCGGCGCTGATCTGCTCGAACAGCGCGACCTTCAGCTCGATGCGCTCCGGCCCGTTCTCCTGCACCCAGCCCGCGCCCTCCACGGCGGCAACGGGATCTGCGGTGAACGTCAGGCGGGCCGGGTCGGCCTCGGGATGCAGGCCCAGGCGTTCCAGGGTCGGCCAAGCGCTTTCGACGAAGCGGCGCAGGAAGGCTTCGGCCTGCGGCGCCGGGTCGCTGGCGGCGACGGACAGGCCGCGCGACAGGAAAAAGGCCGCCCAGCTTGCGCCGATGGTGCCGGTGCCGAGGACGGCGACGTGGCTGATGCCTTCATGCATGGCTGTTCTCCCTTGCTGCTTGGCCGTTGTCGAGGAACCGCTGCATGAACACCAGGTCGAGCCAGCGGCCGAACTTGGTGCCCACCTCCCGCAAGTGGCCGACCCGCTCGAAGCCCAGGCGCTCGTGCAGCCGGATGGACGCGGGGTTGGCCGCGTCGATGCCGGCCACCATGACGTGCTTGCCCAGGTCCGCCGCCAGGCCGAACAGCGGCTCCACCAAGGCGGCGCCCACGCCCCGGCCGCGCGCATCGGCCCGCACGTAAACGGAATGCTCCACCGTGCGCCGGTAGCCCGGCCAGGGCCGGAAGTCGCCGAACGTCGAGTAGCCCAGCACCGACCCGTCCGCGGCGTCGGTCGCGGCCAGCACCGGGTAGCCCTGCGCCGTGCGGCCCGCGAGCCAAGCCCGGCGATCCTCCAGCGTTGCTTCCTGCTCGGTATATATAGCCGTGGAGTTGCGGACGATCTCGTTGAAGATGGCGAGCATCCCGGGCAAGTCGGCCTCGGCCGCGGCGCGGACCAGCATGGGCAACCTCCTCTCACGCCGCTGCTACCCGGACGTGACCGGCCGCTCGCGCGCCGCCTTGAAGCCCTCGACGAAGCGGGCCAGCGTGTCCGAAGTCTGGCCGCGCGGCAGCATGACCTCGATCAGTTGGAAGCGGCCCCGCGTGGCGTGGGCACGGGCCAAGGCGTCCGCCAGCGCGCGCCGGGTCGCGACCCGCACGCCGTCGCCGCCCAGCGGCCCCGCCAGCTCGGCGAAGCGCCAATCGTCCAGGTTGTTGAAGGCGCTTTCCGGCTGGAACACCCGCAGCATCTCCCAGGACGCATTGTTGAACACGACCACAATGGGGTCCCAACCGTAGCGGCGGCAGTTGCCAAGCTCGAACCCCGTCATCTGGAACGCGCCATCGCCGACCAGGATCATCGGGCGGCTCCCGGCCGCGACGCAGGCGCCCAGGCCCGCCGGCACGCCGTAGCCCATGCCGGCGTAGTAGCCCGGCGCCACCAGCTCCGTGTTGCGGATCTCCATGGCGGTGAACAGGCAATCCCCCATATCGGCGGCGATCGGCATGGGGCCGTGCCGGGCGAACAGGTCGTTGATGGCCGCGGCCACATCGCTCGGCGCAACCGGCGCGTCGTCGGCCGGCATCCCCTCGGGGTAGAGTTCCGGCGGCACAGCGCAAGGCATGTGGCCCGCTTCCGCACCCACTTGGGCCAGCAGGGTGTCGATCAGCGCGTCGAGCGGGATGTCGGGGTAGCTGTGATAGCCGACCTGGACCTGCCGGCTGATGGCCAGCATCGCGCGGCGCATGTCGATCCGGCGCTCGCTGAGCGCGAAGTTGGTGTCGGACAGGATCACGCCGAGCAGTAGCAGCCCGTCCGACCCCTCGACCAGCGCCGTCACCGCCGGCTGCCCGGCGGCGCCGAAGTAGGTGCCGCGCGTCACGTCCCGGTGCCCCGACAGCAGGCCACGGCCGGTGAAGGTGCTGACGACGGGGATGCCCAGGCGGCGGGCCAGCGCGGCCACCTTGTCCTCCACGCCGTAGCGGCGGACCTCGACATCCACCACGATGCAGGGCCGGGCCGCGCCCCGCAGGCGGTGCAGGATTTCCGCGCCCGCTTCCGCCAGCGCGTCCGGCAGCACCGGGCTGGGCGGCAGGGTGGGCACGGCGTCCACCTCGGCGCCAACCAGGTCGCGCGGCAGCTCGATGTACACCGGCAGCGAGTACTCGCGGGCGCTGCGCAGCACGCGGGCGATGGCGGCCGGGGCACGGGCCGGGTCGTCCAGCACGGCCTGGTCGCAGGTAATCTCCCGGAACACGCGGGTCTGGGTGTCCACCGTGCGGCTGGTGTGGTGCAGGACCCAGCCGCTGGCGCGCTCGTGGACGCCGGGCGCGCCGGAGATGACGACGACCGGCACGCGCTCGGCATAGGCGCCGGCGACCGCGTTGACCAGGTTGAAGGCGCCTGCGCCCCAGGTGGCGACGGCGACCGAGATGCTGCCGCGGAACCGGGCGGCCGCGTCGGCGGCGAAGCCCACGGCCGGCTCGTGGCTCAGGGTATAGAACGGCAGCGCGCCGCTTTCCTCGATCACCTTGAAGAACGGCAGCACAAAATCGCCGGGGATGCCGAACACCTCCTGCGCCCCATGCTGGCGGAGGGCGTCGAGCAGGGCGCGGCCGAGTGCAGGCATGGCAGCCTCCGGGTCGTGACAGCCTACTGTGGCATCACCGCTGCCGCGGATCGAGGGCCGCCTGCACCGCATCGACGGCGGCGTTGGCCAGCACGACAAAAAACGACGCATACAGCACGGTCGCCATCACCACCGGCAGGTCCAGGTTCTGCAGCGCGTCGTAGGTCAGCTTGCCGATGCCGCGCAGGCCGAACACCACCTCCGTCAGCAGCGTGCCGCCACCGATCAGCGCGCCGATGTCCAAGCCGAACAGCGCGACCACGACGACCTGCGCGTTGCGCAGCGCGTGGCGCAGCACCACCCGGCTTTCGCTGATGCCCTTCGCGCGGGCGGTGCGGATGTAGTCCTGGCGGAACGCCTCGATCAGGCTGGAGCGCAGCACCCGGCCATACACCCCGGCATACAGCAGCGCGAGCGTGACCCACGGCAGCACCAAGCTCCGCGCCCAGCCGCCAGGGTCCTGAAACAACGGCACGTAGCCGAGCGGCGGCACCCAGCGGAACGCCCAAGTGTCGTGCAGGCGGCTTTGGGTGAGCAGGTTCACCACCTCGCCCAGCCAGAACACCGGGATGGAAATGCCGACGAGGCCAAGCGCCGTCACCGCGCGGTCCCACGCGCTGCCTTCCCGCGCCGCGGCGACCAGGCCGATGGCGAGGCCGGCCCGCCGCCCGCCCGCCGCTGCCCCGGCGGCCAGGGACCGGGTGACGGGCGC
>CALMAB010000119.1 GCA_937858325.1 uncultured Acetobacteraceae bacterium | reverse complement strand
CGGAATCCAGGCGCCGAAGCTGCTGGGCCAGAGCTTCGGCGTGGACTCGGTGCCGTACTACTACGTGGGCCTCGGCCTGGTGGCGCTGCTGATCTTCGTGTCGGTGCGGCTGCGCGACAGCCGGGTGGGACGCGCCTGGATGGCGATCCGGGAGGACGAGACGGCGGCCAACGCGATGGGGGTGAACCCGGTGCGCTTCAAGCTGCTGGCCTTCGCCATCGGCGCGGCGTTCGCCGGCATGACGGGCGTGTTCTTCGTCGCCAAGCTGCAGACCGCGACGCCGGAGATGTTCAACTTCAACGTGTCCTCCATGCTGCTGGTCATGGTGGTGCTGGGCGGCATGGGCAGCGTGTGGGGCGTGGTGGTCGGCGCTGTGCTGCTGCAGCTCATGCAGACATGGTTCCTGCCGCAGCTCACGGGATGGCTGCACGACCTGGGGGAGGCCGTGGGCAGCCCGGCGCTCATCCGCATCGACCTGGTGCAATGGACGCAGTTGTTCTTCGGCCTGATCCTGATCGGCATGATGCTATATCGGCGCAATGGGTTGATCCCCGCGACGCGCAAGACGCCGCCGCTCACCTTCGCCGCGCAGCACGCGGAGGTGACGCGCGGTGGCTTCCTGAACCTCGACCGCATCCCGCGGTGGGAGCCGGGGGAGGGGGCGCTGGACATCCGCGGCGTTTCCGTGCGGTTCGGAGGCCTGGTGGCGCTGGACGGCATCGACATCAGCGTGCCCGCCGGCAGCGTGGTGGCGGTGATCGGGCCGAACGGCTCCGGCAAATCGACGCTGTTCAACGTGATCACCGGGCTGGTGCCGGCGTATTCCGGGTCGATCACGTTCCGCGGGCAGGAGTTGGTGGGCCTTCCGGCGCATCAGGTGCTGGCGGCCGGGGTGGCGCGGACGTTCCAGAACATCCGGCTGTTCCCGAACCTCACGGTGCTGGAGAACGTCATGGTCGGGCGGCACGCGCGGCTGCGCAGCGGGGCCGTCGCCTCCGTGCTGCACACGCCGGGCAACCGGGCGGAGGAGCGGGCGGCGCAGGCCTCCGTGCTCGACCTGATCGCGATGTTCGGCAACCGGCTGGCGCCGCGGGTGGGGCAGGTGGTGAGCGGGTTGTCCTACGCCAACCGCCGCCGGGTGGAGATCGCCCGTGCGCTGGCGTCGCGTCCGCACATCCTGCTGTTGGACGAGCCGACGGCGGGGATGAACCCGGCGGAAACGCTGGAGCTGGCCGAGCAGATCAAGTCGCTGCACGCGATGGGGCTGACCATCCTGATCATCGAGCACAAGCTCGACGTGGTGACGGCGCTGGCCGACACGGTGGTGGTGCTGGACCACGGCGTGAAGATCGCCGAGGGCCGGCCGGAGGAGGTGCGGCGGAACGAGCAGGTGCTGACGGCCTATCTGGGCCGCGCCGCCCGGGCCGCGGTGATGGAGGCCGACCGTGTCGCCTGACCCCGCGCCCATATTGCAGTTCCGCGGCGTGAACACGCATTACGGCGACCTGCACGTGCTGAAAGACGTGAACTACACCATCGCGCCGGGCGAAATCGTGTCGCTGCTGGGCGGCAACGCCTGCGGCAAATCGACGACGATGAAGACCATCATGGGCCTCGTGCGCCCGACCAGCGGCGCGGTGCTGTTCGAGGGCAAGCCCATCGAGCGCCTGTCCACCCACGCCCGGGTCGCCCGCGGCATCGCCCCGGTGCTGGAAGCCCGGCGCCTGTTCCCGCGCATGACGGTGTTCGAGAACCTGGAGATGGGTGCCTACACCCGGTCGCGCGACGCCGGGTTCGATGAGGATTTGGAGCGGGTGTATGGGCTGTTTCCCCGAGTGAAGGAGCGGCGATTGCAGTTGGCCGGCACGCTGTCGGGCGGGGAGCAGCAGATGGTCGCCATCGGCCGGGCGCTGATGGCCCGGCCCCGGCTGATCTGCATGGACGAGCCGTCGATGGGGCTGTCGCCGCTGTTCGTGGAGCAGGTGTTCGACATCATCCAGGCGATCAACCGCCAGGGGACGACGATCTTCATGGTGGAGCAAAACGCAGCCATGGCGCTGCAGGTCGCGCACCGGGCGTATGTGCTGCAAACCGGGGTGGTGGTGCTGTCGGGGACGGCGGAGGAACTGCGACGGAACGAGGACATCCGGCAGGCTTACTTGGGGGAGATGACGGTGGGGGCATAAGGGGTTATGTTGGAGGCTGCCCCGGTTTGCTTCTTGCCCAGGCGACCGCGTCCATCACGTCGCTTTCCAGGAGATCGAGCGTCTGCAATTTGCGGCGCACTGCATCAGCCGATCCCGGGCAGAAAGGAGTCAGCACGAGACGGTTGCCCTCGATTTCCACCTCGAAATGCGAGGGGTCGCCGAGTGCTTCTACAATCTGTTTAGGTAGGGTCAGGTGGTTCTTGGCGGTGAGTTTTGCGATCATACGCCATTGTAGGCAAGTTAAGGTATTCCCGTGCAAGGCGTATCACACCAAGCAGCTTTATCGGCTTTCTATTAGCTTTACACACCGAATGAAGAACACCTATCCTTCAGCACGCATCGGGCAATATAACGCACGAGTTCAATATCGTGAGTCAACTCTGCAACCTCTTTGCTGTTTGGTAATAAAATGAAGTTATCCTTGTTAGGATCAGCTTTGGTATGAACAATACTGCAACGGATGTCATAAATGCGATTTGATACTTCTTGTTTCAGACTAGAATCTGTATCTTTAATGGGTACAGTGTATTTTGAAACTCCCTTTTTCTTTTGGAAAAATTTCTGCCTTTCTTGATTTTGTTGAAAAAATTCGCGTAGCGCGCGCTCGTCAACACACTCATCGAGTATCGTTTTGAGCTGATTAGATTCCTTTACGAAGCTTGCACCATGGGAAACTCCAATAATCGATAATATTTTACTAATATCCGCTTCTTGGTCGAACCGAAAAGTAGGGTCTTTCAAAATTGCCTGAATTCTTCGGCGAGCTTCTTTTCCCGAATAATAAGGATAGTAGTATTCAAGAACTTGGTAAAAGGAAAGAAATTGGATGAGCGGCATTCGGTCAGCGCTGCTACCGTACCAGTAGAGGGACATCGGCGCCTCGTCATACTCTGCTTTCGGATACTGTAAGGATTCGATAGGGGGCGAATCTGAAACTTTGCGCTTATGCGCTGAATTCGCAGTCTGACGTTTTTCAATTATTAAAGAAATATCGCTTATAATTTCCAATTGAAAAAGAACAGAATTGGCAATTTTTGTAATAAGCTTATTTACTGACTCAATGCTGTTAAAACAGGCACCGCCTAGAGCAATGGTAATTGGCTTTAGCACCAAAAATTTTGAAACGATCTTATAAAAATCATCTGATGCAGTGCCAAAGCTAATAGAGGGAAATCCAGGTGCAGGAGAATCCAGTGTAATTCGCCTAGAGTCAATGTAGGCCTGAGATAAAAGGACGTTAACGCCTAAAATATGTCGATAAATCTGTGAGAGACCAATCTCAGTGGCTGGTCGAACAGCGAACTCAATGCTATTATCCTTGTGTGAACAAAGGGCCACAAAATCTGAGCTGAAAATGTATTTCTCGAACTCGATAGATAGTAGACTTTGAGCCTCTTTCAAATCCCGGTATGTCTCCCAAATTCTATTGGGACCGCTCTTGAACCCAATCCTATAGAAATGGCTCCCGGTGAATGCTCCTTGTCCTGTCTCAAAACACAAGTCATTTGCATTACATCTATCTCTAAGCTTGTCGATTACGATTAATCTTTCATCCTCGGACTCAGACATCACAAATTCCATTCTTTAGTATTTTATAATGAGTCTATTGTAAGTTCTTCCGCATAATGACAAGCCACCCCCCTTC
>CALMAB010000118.1 GCA_937858325.1 uncultured Acetobacteraceae bacterium | reverse complement strand
CTCCTCCGGCCGGCGGTCCAGGATGGCGACGCCGTACATCTCGCCGCCGACGCGCGCCCGAAGCCACGCGAGGCCGCTCGCGAGCCGCGCGCCCCGCAGCGTCTGCGCCGGCTCCCAAGGGCGCCGTGAAGCGCCGCCGCGAAGGGCCATGCGCAGCAAGCGCATGGCGGTGCGCCCCAGGACACCGAGCAGCTCAGGATAGGGCCTAGCGCTGGACACGTGGGCTTCGGCGACGAGTTGCCATGTGGCGCCCCCGTCCTCGCTCTCGATCAGGTTCAGCGACGCGACATAAGGCTCCGTGCAGCACACGGGCAGGGCGTGGAACGGTTGGAACAGGGGCGCGCCCGTTGCGTCAACAATGCACCAGCTCCGCCCTTCATGCCCCGTCGCGCGCCGGCTGAGGTCAACGGTCGTGCCAGCCGCGCCGAATTCGCCCGGCGGCGGCGCCGACCCAGCATCAGACCACCATTGCAGGGCGGTTCCGCGGACCGCCCGGCGCCAAGGCTTGTCCTCCGGCGGCACGCCCCCGCTGAACGCAACGTCAGCGCCGGCCAGAAGCGCCGTCGCCATCCTGCCCAGGGTGGACATCTCGGCAACACCATCGAACAGGATCGCGTTGGCGCGACCGGACCTCCCGCGGACGGCGCCGGGCCGGTCGTGAGGCGCAGCTAAGTGCGAGGAAACCTGGACCGTGCCGGCCATGGAGGTTAGGCCGCCTGGCTCGGGAACCGCCGTGCACGGTCACGGACCGCTTTGCCGAAGCGGATCCAGGCCGGCACAGTCTTCTCCCAGGACCGCTCCCAGAAGTGCACGCCAAAGGTGTCAGGAGTGATGCAAGAGCTGTGGAACTCCGCGCCGAACGGATATGGAAAGAAGTATTCGGTCGGACAAACGAAGACGTCCTTCACCGCGGTGCCGGAAGGCGAATACGAGTGCAGCCCTTCTGCGACCAGCAGCCGCGTGATGAGCTTCGGCCCAAAGGCCGTCGGGCGCTCGAGGCCTGGAAGCGACCGCATGTTCAGCAGGTTCGTGAGCGCGTGCTCGATGAACCAGTGCCCCTTTTCCGCGCCGATGACCCCGTTCGCCACCCAGTCCTTCGAGGGCTGCTTGTCCTGGAACCCAAAGAAGCACCTGTGATGAAGCAGCGGGTCTAGGCGTCTATGAAGCTGGATGTCGGTATCAAGGTAGATGCCGCCATGGCGAAGGATGGCAACGAGGCGGGCGATATCTGCGACCTTTGCCCATTTCCGCTTGTTGTAAGCTTGGCTGAGAAGATCCAACGAAAAGTCTATGTTGCTTTCGTTCCAAAGCGTGAACTCGTAATCAGGGTTGGTTCTGCGCCAGCTCGCGATGTAGGACCGTTGCGCCTCGGGCAGCGGGCCGCCGACCCAGACGTAGTGGATGTGCTTTGGGATCATGGCCTGCCTTCGAATCAAGAACTAAATGCCGGAATGGCCCCACGCACGATCGTCAGGATGCGCGCGAGGTGGCCTGGCAGGAACAGGCTCTCCAGCACCACGGCATAGACAACCAACCCGGCCACGACCTCGCCTGCTATGGCCCAAAAACTGACCGGAAGGACAGACCTGACGAGCAGGACCGCGCAGACCATCACCGCGCCGGAAAGCGCGATCCGCGCGATCTTCAAGACGAGCTGCTGCACATCCAGGCCGAACGCCTGCCGCAGCGCCACCAAGGTGATCGGCACCATGACCGCGGAAAGCGCCGACCAGGCGAAGCCAACCGCTACGATGCCAAAGTGGGCGGCAACCGGGAATGCCAAGCAGTAAAGCCCGAGCTGCCGAAAGGCGATCTTGGCAAACGCATCGGGGCGGCCGAACGCCGAAAGCGCCTGTCCCGCGAATGCCCAAAGCGGCAGCGTCAGGCACGCGAAGCACATGGCCTGCAGCACCGGCACGGCACTGTGCCATTGGTCGCCGAACACCATTGGCATCAGGTCTCGCGCGACAAGCCCCAGCCCGGCAACCGCGGGTACCCAAACCGTGCTGACGA
This sequence comes from uncultured Acetobacteraceae bacterium, assembly GCA_937858325.1. Classification (GTDB taxonomy): domain Bacteria; phylum Pseudomonadota; class Alphaproteobacteria; order Acetobacterales; family Acetobacteraceae; genus CAHJXG01. Next base: position 3,373 of record CALMAB010000118.1, on the reverse strand, counting down.
TCACCACCATGTCGATGTAGGACGCGCCGAACTTGGGCCGGTTGTCGGCGATCCGGCTCAGCACCGGCATCATCACAAGCTGCAGCGGCGTCATGGTCACAGTGATCACCGCACGGATCACGCGCAAGGCCAGCGCATAGTATCCCACGGCGGAAACGTCGAGGCTCAGGCCGATCAGCACGCTGCCGAAGTCGTCGATGCAGCATGTGATGATGCTCGCGGCCATGAAGTGCTTGCCGAAGCTCAGCAGGTCACGAAAAGCCGGCATCGAGAACGTCCACTTCGGACGCCAGTCGCTCACCTGCCACATGACCAGCACGATCACGATCGTCTGAACGAAGGTCGAGGCGACCAACGCCCAAACGCCCCAGCCATTGAGCGCAAGCCCCAGGCCGACCAAGCCTCCAACCAGGTAGCCGGAGATCGTGCGAATCGCGAACACCCGGAGGTCAAGGTCGCGCCGGGCCATGGCCGAGTGCACGCTGACCATGGCCCGCGGGATGCAGATCAGGGAAAGGCACGATATGACCGGGCGGAACATAGGTTCGGAAAACAGGATCGGCCCCAGCAGGGCGATGACCTGCAGCACGGCGATCATGCCCACGGCGAGCAGCATGTTGGTCCAGAACACCGTCGAGACGTAGCTCTCGTCCGGCTCGTCGGCTTGGATCAGCGCGTCGCCGAAACCCTGGAACAACAGGATGTTGACAGTGCCCACGATGGCCATGGCAAGGGCATAGGTGCCGAACTCATCAGGCGTGAGGATGTGCGCGAAGACGACGAAGAAGACGAAGGAGGAAACCTGGGCGCCCCCGGTTTCCACCGCCGCCCAAAAGGTCGCCTTCGCAGCGGATTGTGCCATGTGACCACGTCCAGAACTTGATTGCTGAATAGACCGATTGGAGGCCGGCGTTGATCCCTCGGGAACAATCAGGAGCGGCGGCCGCGCCGGCGTCAAGCCGAACGACAGCCACCGCACCCAAGCGGCCATTGCAACGCGAACCCGGCGGCCTGCGCTACGTCAGGCGGCGCTTCCCGTCGTAGTAGCGCGTCATCTGCGGCGAGAAGACGACCGCGTCCCCGCCGTTGTAGGTGCCGTGCTCGCGGGGCGGCACCATCGTCAGCACCAAGCCCGCGACGTTGGCCTGCGCGGTGATGAGCTGGTTGATGGCAAGCTCCACCGTTGGCATGGGCGTCGAACCCCACCGCGACAGCACGACCGTCGTGTCCGCATGGCGGGCCATGAGCCACGTGTCGCCGGCGACCAGGACCGGCGGCGAGTCGATCACCACCAGGTCATACATCTGCTCAAGCTGCCGGAGCACTCCTTCCCATTCGCCGGTGGCCAGCAGCCCCATCGGGCTGGTCGCCAGCGCCCCGGTGGGAAGCACCGGGAAGCCCCAGGACGCGTTGTCGTGGATCGCCTCCTCAAGGGCGATCTCGCGCCGCAGGACCTGGATCAGCGTCCGGTCGCTGCGGTCAAGGCCGGCCGCCGCGGATAGCGAGCGGGAGCGCAGGTCGCCGTCAACCAGCAGCACCTTCATGCCGCGTGCCGCCGCCGCGGCAGCCAAGGCGATCGACGTCTTGGTCTTGCCTTCCTGCGGCAGCGCCGAGGTCACGAGCAGGCTGCGCGGCACGACGCCCTTGGCCGGGATCGTCACCCGGGCGAGGGTGAACGCGACCGCGTCCTCGAACGTGCGGCTCGAAATGCGGCTCCTGCGGGACACCAGGGGGATCAACCCGATGGGCGTGACTCCCATCGTCCGCTCGACGACGCCCATGCTCGTCAAGCCGCGGCGCCCATGGTCCTTCACGAACGCGACCACGGTGCCCAAGCCCAGCGACAGAATCAGCGCCGCCGGCAGCAGCACCTTCTTGTTCGGGGACGCCGCCTGCAGCGGAACGGCGGCGCGGGACAGCACCCGGGCGTTCGCAGCCTGGTAGTTGACGGCGGGATCGGTCTGCCGGGCACGGTTGATGAAGCTCGTGTAAAGCTCCCGGTCCGCCGCAGCGTCACGCTCCAAGGCCTGGCTCCGCGCGAGGTCGCCGTCGGAGCGGCCAAGACGGGCCGTCAGCTCGTTCAAAGTCTTGGCCAGCCGCTCCTCATTGCCCTTGGTCACTGCCGCCCGGCTCTGCACCGTTTGACGGATGCGCTCCCGCTCCTGCGTGATGGAGCGGTTGATGTCGGCCACCCGTGCCCGGAGCGCGACCCGACGCGGGTTGTCCACGCCGTCGCGAACCTCGCTTTCGGCCGCCTGCGCCGTCGCCGTCGCAAGCTGCTCCCGCAGCCGCGGCAGCAGCGGGGACCCGGACACGCTGGCCAGCATGTCGAGGTCGGCCAGGCCGTTGCCGTGAGTCTGGTCGAGGATCGCCTGCGCTTCCGCCGCGCGCTGGCGTGCCAGGGTCAGCTCGGTGCTGACCTGGGTGATCTGCTCCTGGGTGATCGTGCTGTCCTTGCCGCGGGCCAAGCCGCTCTGGAACCGGAACTGCTCATAGGCTTGGGCAGACTTGGCGGCACGGTCGCGCAGCTCGTTGAGGCGCTGGTCGATCCACTCATGCGCTTCCTGCGTCGTCTGCGTCTTGCTGGCGAGCAACGTGTCCACATAAAGGTCCGCAATCGTGTTCGCGACCTGCGCCGCCACTTCCGGGCGCTGCGAGGTGAAGCCGATGCGGATGACCCGGGACACGCCCACAGGGTAAACGGCAAGCTTGGACCGCACGGCGGTGACGGTCGAGCTCAGCTCCCGCCGCGCGGCTTCTTCCGGAGAGCGAACAGGCTCCTTGGGTCGCAGCACGGCCAGAAGCCGTTCGGCTTCCTGCGTGACAGGCTCGAAGGTGGTCGAAAGGAAGCCCGTCACGGGGTCCAGCAGCGATGGCTGCGCCGGCCGGAGACGGGGCGCCAGCGGATTGAACTCAGGGTCCGCGACGAGGTTGAGCTTCTTCACCACGCTCTGAAGCAGCTCCTCAGAGGTGAGCAGCTCGACCTCGCTCGCCAGCGTGTCGGGGCCGAACGGCAGATCGCGCTGCGTTTCGCCCAGGCGGACGACCTCGGTGCGGTCCCCTTGGAAAATGACGGCACTGGTGGCCTGATACGACTTGGGAAGTGCGAGGATTACCCCCGTGGCGAGAGCCGTCCCAACCAGGGTCACCGCCAGGATCAGCAGCTTGCGGCGCTTCAGGAATCCCTTGACGTCCCACGTCGGCGGGCTGCCCCCGGCAACCGGGTCATAAAGTCGGCCGGAGGAAGAACGCTGGTCCGCGTTCCACTCATCCGATCCCGCGTCGATCAACACGTTCACGCTTCTGTCCTCCGCCCTGTGTGCTCGCCGCGCCGCTCAGCCTGGGCAATAGCCATGCGGAACCAAGAACGCCC
>CALMAB010000117.1 GCA_937858325.1 uncultured Acetobacteraceae bacterium | reverse complement strand
CACGCGAGCTGAAGAAGGAGGGTGTGCTCGCGCCCGATTGCCAGCACCGCCAGGCGAAGGACTTGAACAACGTGATCGAGGCCGACCACGGCAAGCTCAAGCGGCTGATCAAGCCGACGCTGGGGTTTCAGTTGATGCGGACGGCCTACGCGACGCTGAAAGGCTTCGAGGTGATGCGGATGTCCAAGAAGGGCCAGTTCGACTTCTGGATCGGGTGCACGGGTGGCGGCACCGAGGCCAGCTTCGTCAACCGGCTGTTCGGGATCTACGCCGCCGCTGCGTGAGCCGGGTATCCGGAAACGGCAACAACTCGCCCCCAGCCGATCTTTGCAACGGAGCCTAAGACCGCATGTCCGTGTCTGGCCCGAAATGGCTCCTGGTGACAGAGGTGTTGGCTCAGCGCCTACCCGCGCGCACCGTCACCCCTTCATGCCGCAGCACGGCGATCGCCTCCAGCGTAGCCCACTGCCCGACCTTGCGATGGCGCCAAGACCGGGCGAGTGGGCCAAGCCTCGAAATCAGCCCACGGCGGAGTGCACCGTGGCCGGAGTGCGGCCGTCGTCCTCCGGACACGGGCACGGCCTTTGCGGTCAGGCGTCAACCAAGCTGATCAGTTGCCTCCTGTGGCCGGGTCGTAGCCGTCCGACAAGGTGTTCAGGAAGGCGACGATGGCGTCCTCCTCGCTGCCGCTCAAGCCGAGGTTGCCGGTTTGCGTGTGGTTCACGGTTTGCGGCACTTCCGGCGCGGGCCAGCACGCTTGGCCGACCGGCGGGTTCAACCCCGCGGCATTCGCGACGGACGCCGGGCAGGCCGGCAGCACGTCGCGCGTGTTGTAGAAGTGGACAAGGTCCTTCAGGGTCTTGAAGTAGCCGTTGTGCGTGTAGTCCTTGAAGAACACGCCGGCCGGGCGCTTTGCGACGTTGCGCAGCGTCGCCACCTGGAACCGTCCCCTGAAGTTCGGCGCAAGGGCCTTCCAAGCCGGGTTCGTGTTGCTCGGGCTTGCCAGGAACCCGCCCAGGCCGGGATCGACGTAGCTGAAGCCCTCCGGGTTGGGGACGAGGCCAAGCCCGTCCGGCTTGTTCAGGGGGTAGTACGGGTTGCCCGGGTTCTTGGGCAAGCCGAGGTTCGCCGTGGTCCAGTCGGTGAACAGCGGCTGCGCGCCGGACGCGGAATGGCACTCGCTGCAGCGCGCCCGGCCGGTGACCAGGGCATAGCCGGCCTGCTCCTGCGCCGAGAGCGTCGCCTGGCCTTTCTGGGCGTAGTCGAATTTGGAGGTGAAGGCGCTGACCTCCGGGCTGGCCTCGTAGGCCGCGACCGACAGGCCCATCTGGTGGAAGGTCTGGATCGCGAGCGCGCGGTCGGTGGTGGACAGGTTCAGCACCGTCGGTGGGTTGTTCGAGTCGAATGTCGGCAAGGTGGGGTTGGCGGCCTCGTTGGACTGCGGCACGGCGCACTTGGCCGCGGTGTCGGCCGGCCAGTTGATGGCGAAGGCGCCGCCGCCCCACACCCGCTCGAAGACGGCGCGGTACGGCCCGGCCGCGATCCGGTAAACGACGCAGGCCTGGTCGGGCATCGCCATCTCCAGGGGGTCGGTCGGCGGGTTCAGCGCGTGGTCGGCCGCCGGGTTGCCGGTGATCAGCCCGGTCGCGCGCAGGTCCCAGAAGTTGCCGCCGACGAACTGCCCGCGCCCCGCGTCGTAGTTCAGCACGGGAGCGAGCGGGGCATAGCCGTAGCTGTTCGGCTTGCGCTGCCCCCAGCGGTAGAACACGGTCCCGGAGTCCCATCCCGGGCCCAGGTTGACGTAAGACTTGCCCCCGGTGAACCCGGCCTCCTTGGCGTGGCAACTCGCGCAGGCCTGCAGCCTGTTGGCCGACAGGTTGCGGTCGTAAAGCACCAGCTTGCCCAGCAGGACGTTGAGCTGCGCCTGGTCTGCCACCCCCGGGGCCTGCTGCAGCGCCTGCTGCTCGATGGCGGTGATGCTGTCGTTGATCGGGCCGCCGCCGTTGCCGGTCGCCTCCTGGGCGCTGACGATGGCGGGCGGCGGTTCCGTGCCTTGCGAGCACGGCGCGGTGCCGAAGCACGACACGTTGGGGCCACCCCCCTGCGCCATGGCAAAAGGCGCGAAGGCGAGGCCCAATGCTGTTGAAACCAAGGCTAGGACGATGCCGCGGCCTGTTACGCTATCCAGGAAAGCCGGGACCCGCCGGCGACTATGCGGCTTCTCGGTTTGTCTCATATACAACTCCAAAGTATGAAATCGTGCATGAGCGGTCAGGAACATGCCTCGCATATTCCGGAGCTGGCACGTCGCGATGCAAATATATTGAACAGACGCTGCGGTCACAAATCCGCGGTCACAAACTTGCCAGTTCTGTTGGCGCTGCACTCGTCGCCGTTCTTTTCAAATCTCTATTTCTGGATGCGACAAAGGGCAAAGCTGTTCAACATCTTGGACTGGCAAGGCCGTTGAACCCAGACCATCATTCCACTGGGGCCGGGTTTCCTCGCCCGCCGAGGCGGCGTACGAGACCGCTCAGCTTGTCCATGTAAACGTAGACCACCGGCGTCGTGAACAGCGTCAGCACCTGCGACACCAGCAGGCCGCCCACGATCGCGAAGCCAAGCGGCTGCCGCAGTTCAGAGCCTGTCCCGGTGCCCAGCATCAGCGGCACCCCGCCCAGCATGGCGCACAGCGTGGTCATCAGGATCGGGCGGAAGCGCAGCAGGCAGGTTTCGTGGATCGCGTCCTCGGACGACAGCCCGCGCCCGCGTTCGGCCTGCAGCGCGAAGTCCACCAGGATGATGCCGTTCTTCTTGACGATGCCGATCAGCAGCACGATGCCGATGATGCCGATCACGTCCAGCGGGCGGCCGAACAGCATCAGCGTCAGCAACGCGCCCAGCCCGGCCGAGGGCAGCGTGGACAGGATCGTCAGCGGGTGGATCGTGCTCTCATACAGCATGCCCAAAATGAGATAGACCGCGAACAGCGCGGCCAGGATCAGCACGGGCGTGCTGCTGAGCGAGGCCTGGAAGGCCAGCGCGCTGCCCTGGAACTTCGCGGACAGCGCGGGCGGCAGCCCCGTCTCCGCCGCAGCCTTCTGCACCGCGGCCACGGCTGCGTCGATCGGCACGCCCGGGGCCAGGTTGAACGACAGCGTGACGGACGGGAACTGCCCCTGGTGGTTGACCGCAAGCGGTGCCAGGCTGGTCCGGAATGCCGCGATCTGGCTGAGCGGCACCTCCGCGTTGGTCTGCGAGCGCACGTAGATGCGGCTCAGCGCGTTGGGTCCCAGCTGGAACTCCGGCTCGACCTCCATGATCGCGTAGTACTGGTTGAGCGCGGTGAAGATCCGGGCGATGTGCCGCTGCCCGAACGCGTCGTATAGCGTGGAGTCAACCCGGGCCGGGTCGATGCCGTAGCGCGAAGCGGCCGAGCGGTCGATGTCCACCGTGAGCGTGCGCCCGGCCGATTGCTGGTCGCTCGCGGCCGACGTCAGCTCGGGCAACGCCTGCATCTTGGCGAGCAGCCGCGGCGCCCATTGGTTCAGCTCGTCGCTGTTCACGTCGGTCAGCGTGTACTGGTACTGGGTCTTGGCCAGGCGCGCGCCGACGTTGATGTCCTGCGCCGCCTGCATGTAGAGGCGGATGCCCCACACCGGCTGCAGCGCGTCCGAAAGCCGCGCGATCACCTGGTCCGCGGTCGCGTCCCGCTGCGTCTTCGGCTTGAGCGTGATGAACACCCGGCCGGCGTTGCCGGTCACGGTGATGCCGCCCGCGCCGATGTAGCCCACGGCGGTATCCACGGCCGGGTCGCGGCTGACCACCGCGAGCACCGCCTCCTGCCGCCCCTTCATCGCGTCGGGCGAGATGTCCTGTGCGGCCTCCGTGATGCCCATGATCAGCCCGGTGTCCTGCTGCGGGAAGAACCCTTTCGGGATCACCATGAACAGCGCCACCGTCGCCGCCACGGTCCCCAGCATGACGGCCAGCGTGACCCGGCGCCAGCGCAGCGCCAACACCAGCAGCCGGTCGTAGGCTGCCACCAGCCGGTCCAGCGCCCGCTCCAGCGCGCGGGAGATGCGGCCCGGCGGCTTCTCCCGCGCGGGCAGAAGGTAGGCGCACATGGTGGGCGTCAGCGTCACCGACACCGCGACGGACACCAGGATGGACACCGCGAGGGTCACGGCGAACTCGCGGAACAGCAGCCCCACCACGCCGCCCAGCAGGAACAGCGGGATGAACACCGCGATCAGCGAGATGGAAATCGACACGATGGTGAAGGCAATCTCGCCCGACCCCTTCAGCGCCGCCTCCATCGGCGTCGCCCCCTGCTCCAGGTGCTGGACGATGATCTCGATCATGACGATCGCGTCGTCCACCACAAAGCCCACGGCAATGGTCAGCGCCATCAGCGACAGGTTGTCGAGGCTGTAGCCCAAGGCCAGCATCACGGCGAAGGTGCCGACCAGCGAGATCGGCACGGACAAAGCCGGGATCACCGTCGCCCACAAGCGCCGCAGGAACACCGCGATCACCGCGACCACCAGCGCAATGGTCAGCAGCAGCGTGAACTGGACGTCGGCGACGCTCGCCCGGATCGTCTGCGTGCGGTCCGACACGATCTGGAGCATGATGGCGGGCGGCACGGACGCGCGCAGCTGCGGCAGCGCCTCCTTGATGGCCGCAACGGTTGCGACCACGTTGGCGCCGGGCTGCCGCTGCACGGCCAGCACCACGGCCGGCTTGGTGCCGAGCCATGCCGCCTGGGTGATGTCCTGCGGCGCCTTGACCACGCGGCCCACGTCGCGCACGCGCACCGGGGCGCCGTTGCGGTAGGCGACGATGGTCGCGCCGAACCCGGCCACGGTCTTGATCTGGTCGTTGCTTTGCAGCGCGTAGGCCTGCTGGCCGCCGTAGAGCAGCCCCTTGGGCTGGTCCACCGTCGCGTTGGTCAGCGCGGTGCGGACGTCCTCCAGGTCGAGGTTGGCGGCGTCGAGCTGCGCCGGGCCGAGCTGGATGCGGAAGGCCGGCGACTGCAGCCCGCCCACGCCGACCAGCCCGACGCCCGGCACCTGCGACAGCTTCTGCACCAGGATGGAGTTGGCGTAGTCGCTCACGGTGTCGATCGGCAGCGTGTCGGATTGCATGGCGATCAGCAGGATGGGGGTGTCGGCCGGGTTGGTCTTGCGGTAGGTGGGCGGGTTGAGCAGCGCGGCCGGAAGCTGCCCGCCGGCGGCGTTGATGGCGGCCTGCACGTCGTTTGCGACCGAGTCGATGGTCCGGCTGCGGTCGAACTGCAGCGTGATCTGCGTGAAGCCGGTGCCGCTGCTCGACGTCATCTGCGACAGGCCGGGGATCTCGCCGAACTGCCGCTCCAGCGGGGTCGCCACCGTGCCGGCCACCGTTTGCGGGTCCGCGCCGGGCAACTGCGCCGAAACCTGGATGGTGGGCAGGTCCACGCTGGGCAGCGCCGCCACCGGCAGTTGCCGGTAGCCCAGGATGCCGAGGGCCACGACCGCCACCATCAGCAAGGAGGTGGCGATGGGCCGGCGGATGAAGCCGGACGAGACGTTCACGGCAGCAGCCCGGCGGCGGCGGGCGACGTGTCGGGCACCTGGCCGAGTGGCACCTCCACGACCTTGCTGTTGGCCGTCAGCCCGTACTGCCCCGCGACGACCACCGCGTCGCCCGCCGCAAGCCCCGAGGTGATCAGCGCCCGCGCGTGCTGGCGCCGGCCGACCTGCACGGGGCGGACCGACACCGTCTTGTCGCTGCCGACCAGGTAAACGTAATCGCCGTGCGGACCGAGCTGAACCGCGTCCGTCGGCACCGTCAGCCCGTTCTCGACCACCGAGATGGTCAGCTCGACGTTGACGAACACGCCCGGCCATAGGCGGCGCTCCCCGTTCGGGAACACGGCCTTCAGTTGAATGGTGCCGGTTTGCGGGTCGGCCTGGTTGTTGACCAGCAGCAACCTGCCCGTGTCAAGCGTCGTGTCGCCCGACTGGTCGAGCGCCACGGCCTTCACCTCGCCCCGCTTCATGGCGTCCTGCACCTGCCGGATGTCGGCAGCCGGCAGGGTGAACAGGACGCTGATCGGCTGCACCTGGGACACCACCACCAGGCCGGCGTCCGTGGGGTGGATGACGTTGCCCACGTCCAGCATCCGCACGCCCGTCACGCCGTCGAACGGCGCGCTCAGCGTCGTGTAGCCGAGCTGCACCTGCGCCGCGTCCAATGCCGCCTCGTCCGATTGCAGCGCGGCCTGCTGTTCGGCGATGGCGGCCTGCTCATCCGTCACCACCTGGTCGGTCGCGAAGCCTTTGCGCAGCAGCGGCACGTTGCGGCCGAGGTTGACCTGCGCGTTCTTGAGCTGGGCCTGGTCGCGGGACATCTGCGCCTGCGCCTGCTGCAGCCGGGCCTGAAACGGCCGCGGGTCGATCTGCGCCAGCCGGTCGCCGCGCTTCACGTCCTGGCCTTCCACGAAGTCCACCGACTCCAGCTGCCCCGTCACCTGCGAGCGGATGGTGGCGGCGTTGAGCGCCTGCACGGTGCCGAGCCCGGTCAGCAGCACGGGCACGTCCCCTTGCTGCACCGTTGCGGTCACCACCGGCGCCGGCGGCGGTGGTG
>CALMAB010000116.1 GCA_937858325.1 uncultured Acetobacteraceae bacterium | reverse complement strand
GCTGTCGTCTGACGGCCAGACCCACGCGCGTCGCGTCGCGCCCGTTGTCGAGGCGGCGACCGGCCCCAAAGCAGCCGCCGGCGGCCCGCGCCTCTCGGCCCCGATGCCGGGCCTGGTCGTCGCCGTGGAGGTCGCGGCGGGCGACCGCGTGGAGGCCGGCCAGGTCGCGGTGACGATGGAAGCGATGAAGGTCGTCATGCGCCTGCCGGCACCCGTGGCCGGCCGGGTCCTCCGCGTGGCCTGCGCGCCGGCGGACACCGTGAAGAACGGCGACCTGCTGATCGAGATCGAACCGGACGGAGACGCATAGATGCCAGGCCTGTTCTTCGAGGAGCTGCCGGTCGGCACCGCCTTTGACCACCCGTGGCGCCGCACCGTCACCGAAACCGACAACGTGCTGTTTTCCTCCATGACCATGAACCCGGCCCAGCTGCACCTGGACGCCCACTACGCCGCCGGGACCGAGTTCGGCCAGGTCATCGTCAACAGCCTGTTCACCCTCGGCCTGACGGTCGGCATGTCGGTGAACGACACCACGCTGGGCACCACGCTCGCCAACCTCGGCATGACCGACGTGCGGTTTCCGAAGCCGGTGTTCCACGGCGACACCCTGGGCGTCCGCACCGTCGTGCTGGCGGCGCGGGAAAGCAAGTCGCGCCCCAACGCCGGCATCGTCGAGTTCGAGCACACCGCCACCAACCAGCGCGGCGAGGTCGTCGCGGTGTGCCGCCGCCAGGCGCTGATGCTGAAGCGTCCCGCCCCGGCGTCCTAACCAAACGCGGCAGCCCGGCACGGCCGCGCGCCGCCGCAACCCGGCGGCGGTTGACGTTCTATGGCCAAACGGCATTTCCAAACCGTTCGGCAAAGAAGGGACCAACATGAAGCGCAAGCACAAGGCGGCCCGCGGACCAGCCGCGCGGGGTGCCCCCTGATGCCGGGAGGCGTGAGCCGTGCGCAGGGGAAGCGGGCCAGGGCGCCGGCCGCCTCCCGCCGCCCCGCCCCCAACTCCATCGAGGCGCACGGCGTGGTGGGCGACCAGGGCACGGCGGCGCTGGTCGCCGATGACGGCACGGTGGACTTCCTGTGCTGGCCCGGCTTCGACGGCCCCTCGGTGTTCGCGGCGCTGCTCGACCCCGAGCGGGGCGGTGCGTGGAGCATCGCTCCCGCGCTCGACGGCTCGCGGCGGCGGCAGATGTACCTGCCCGACACCAACGTGCTGCTGACCCGCTTCGCGGCGCCGGGCGGCGTGGGGGAGATCACGGACTTCATGCCCTTCCCCGAGCCGGACGGCACGCCGCGCCTGGTGCGCCGGGTGCGCGCGGCGCGGGGAACGGTGCGCTTCGCCCTGCGCTGCGCCCCGCGCCTGGACTACGCGCGAAGCAAGACCCGCGCGGAGAAGGCCGCGGGGGCCGTCGTGTTCGGCGGCGACGACGGCCCGGCGCTGCGGCTGTGGGGAACGGTGCCCCTGGCTGTCGAGTCCGGCCCCGGCGGCGGCGCGGCGGTGGCCGAGTTCACGCTGCAAGCGGGGGAGTGCGCCGAGTTCGTGCTGCTGGACGCCGCGGAACCGTTGGGCCAGCCGGACCCGGAGGCGCTGTTCCGGGCCTGCGTCGCCCATTGGCACGGCTGGGCCGCGCATTCCTCCTACAAGGGGCGCTGGCGCGAAGCGGTGACGCGCTCGGCGCTGGCGCTCAAGCTGCTGACCTCGCGCCGCCACGGGTCGGTCGTGGCGGCCGTGACCTTTGGCCTGCCGGAAGCGCCGGGCGGCGGGCGGAACTGGGACTACCGGGCAACCTGGATCAGGGATGCGTCGTTCACGGTGTATGCCCTCATGCGGCTGGGCTACGCGGACGAGGCCAACGCCTTCATGCGCTGGGTGGGCGCGCGCGCCAAGGGCTGCGGGTCCGACGGGGCCATGCAGATCATGTACGGCGTGGACGGGCGCGAGCGCCTGGACGAGGCCGAGCTGCCGCACCTGCGCGGCTACGAGGGCGCGGCACCCGTGCGGACCGGCAACGCCGCGTATGGCCAGATCCAGCTCGACATCTACGGCGAGCTGCTGGACGCCTTGTACCTTGCCAACAAGTACGGCGAGGCGATCGGACACGAGGGCTGGCGCTACGTGACGCGCACCGTGGACTACGTGTGCGAGCACTGGAAGGAGCCGGACCAGGGCATCTGGGAAATGCGCGGCCCGGCCCGGCACTGGCTGCACAGCCGCGTGATGTGCTGGGTCGCGTTGGACCGGGCGATGCGCCTCGCGCAGAAGCGCTCCCTGCCCGCCCCGCTCGTGCGCTGGCACGCGGTGCGGGACGAGATCCATGGCAGCGTGTGGGACGAGTTCTGGGACGAGGAGCGCGGCCACTTCGTCGCGGCCCGCGGCGGGACGCACCTGGACGGCGCCATGCTGCTGCTGCCGCTGGTGCGCTTCGTGTCGGCCACCGACCCGCGCTGGCTGGCCACGCTGGACGCCATCGGGCGCGAGCTGGCGGAAGACGCGCTGGTGTTCCGCTACCGGGCGGATGACGGGCTGGACGGGCAGGAAGGCGCCTTCACCGCGTGCTCGTTCTGGTATGCCGAGTGCCTGGCCCGCGCCGGCAGGCTCGCGGAAGCGCGGCTGGTGTTCGAGCGGATGCTGGGCCATGCCAACCACCTCGGCCTGTTCTCGGAGGAGATCGGCCCGTCCGGCGAGCAGCTCGGCAACACGCCGCAGGCGCTGACCCACCTGGCGCTCATCTCCGCCGCGTTCTTCCTCGACCGCGAGCTGTCCGGCGCCGGCGGCGGGACGTGGCGGCCGTAAGGGCAGCGCGCCCCGGACGCTTGCCCGGGCAGGCGGCCCCGGCCCTGGCGCTGCCGCCTCAATTCACCCAATGTCAGCACCGGACATGTGGTGAACCCTCCAGTTTGGGATGGCGGACATGGATGACGTGGAAACCCGGCCCGCGGCGGTCGTGGATGCGGGCGTGGCGGAAGCGGCCCCAGCGAACACAGTTGCGGCCATCGCCAACCCGTCCGACCCTTACCTGCGCGAAGCGCAGACCTTTCCGCGGCTGACGGCCGATCAGGTCGGGCGCGCGGAAGCGTTCGGCACCGCGGAGGACCTGCCCGCGGGCACGGTGCTGTTCCGGCGCGGCGACCACACGGTGGACTTCTTCATCGTGCTGCACGGCCACATCGAGATCACCGAGCCTATGCCGGACGGCGGCGACCGGGTGATCACCGTCCATGCCGAGCACCAGTTCACCGGCGAGCTGGACCTGTTCAACGACCGGATGATCCTGGTCGGCGGCCGCATCGGCGCGGGGGGCGGCCGGGTGGTCCGCGTGAACCGCGCCGGGTTCCGCCGCATGTTGACCGCGGAGCCGGACATCGGCGAGGTGGTGATGCGCGCCTTCATCCTGCGCCGGGTCGGCTTCATCGAGCACGGCCAGGCCGGCGTCACCCTGGTCGCGTCGCGGCAGGAGGGCGTGGGCGACAGCCTGCGCATCCAGCGTTTCCTGGGCCGCAACGGCTACCCGGTGCGCGTGCTCAACATCGACCGGCCCGGCACGGAGGGCGAGGACGCGCGAACGGTGCTGGCCGCGCACGGCTATGGCCCGGACGACCTGCCGGTGGTGGTCTGCGCGGCCCGGGTCATGCGCAACCCGGACAACGCGGCGCTCGGCGCCTATCTGGGCCTGACGGAGGTGCTGGAACGGGACCGGGTGTTCGACGTGGCCGTGGTGGGCGCGGGGCCGGCCGGGCTGGCGTCCGCCGTGTATGCGGCCAGCGAGGGCTTGGGCACGGTGGTGCTGGAAGCGGAAGCGCCGGGCGGCCAGGCGGCGACCAGCAGCCGCATCGAGAACTACCTGGGCTTCCCGACCGGCATCTCGGGTGGGGCGCTGGCCGGGCGGGCGCAGGTGCAGGCGCAGAAGTTCGGCGCCCGCATCGCCGTGCCGCGCAGCGTGGTGCGGCTGGACTGCGCCGCGCGGCCCTATGCGCTGCACCTGGACGACGGCAGCGCGGTGCGCGCGCGGGCGGTGGTGATCGCGACGGGCGCGAGCTACCGCACGCTGGACCTGCCCGGCTTCGACCGCTTCTCCGGCGGCAACGGCATCCATTGGGCGGCGACCGCCATCGAGGCGGGCTTGTGCGAGCGGGAAGAGGTGGCCGTGGTCGGCGGCGGCAACTCGGCCGGCCAGGCGGCGGTGTTCCTGTCCCGCCAGGCCGCGCACGTCCACATCCTGGTGCGCGGACCGAACCTGGCCGCCAGCATGTCGGACTACCTGGTGGGCCGGATCGAGGCGTCGGACCGGATCACGCTGCACACGGACACGGAGGTCACGGCGCTTGTGGGCGGGCGGCACCTGGAGCAGGTCGAGTGGACGAACCGCCGCACGGGGGCCGTGGAGCGGCGGGCGATCCACAACGTGTTCCTGATGCTGGGCGCGGTGCCGAACACCGGCTGGCTCGGCGACTGCGGCGTGGCGCGGGACGAGCGGGGCTTCGTGCAGGTGGGCGCGCAGGCCGGGGCGGACCCTGCCGACCCCCTGTGGTCCGGGCGCCAGCCGCACGTGCTGGAAACCAGCCGGCCCGGCATCTTCGCGGTGGGCGACGTGCGCGCCGGCTCCGTCAAGCGCGTGGCGTCCGCCGTGGGCGAGGGCTCCGTCGTGGTGTCCTCCGTGCATCAGGTGCTGGCGGAAGGGTGAGCAAGTGGCCAACAGGGTTGATGCTGGACACGGCGATCAATGGTGGCACAGAAATGGCGGCGTCGTTCAACTTGGCAGACATGGAGACCGGCGCCCGGCGGTTCGGCATCGCCGTGGAGCGGCCAGGCATGGTGGTGAGGAGGATCAAAGGATGAGCAGCTTTCCCCTGCGGCTGCCCGACGATTTGAAGGAGCGGGCGGCGGCGCAGGCCGAGGCGGCGGGCGTGAGCCTCAACCAATACATCATGACCGTGCTGGCCTCGCGCGTCGGCGCGCAGGCCGAAGCCGAGCGCAGCTTTGCCGCCCGTGCCGCGCGGGCAGTCCCGGGCCGAGCGCGCGACATCTTGGCGCGAGCGGGCCGGGACAACCCACCCCGGCCGGACGACGAATTGGAACCGGCGCCCACATAGCTAGCTGCAAGCCGCGACGCCGGGCCAAGGGGGCGGCCAGCACGGTAAGCCGGTCGACACAGCAGAAGCTGGGGAACATGGACCATGGCTGACGCGCACCCTATCCTGCCGGCGCTGGTGCCGGTCATTACTCTGCTCGCCTTTGGCGTCGCCGCCGCGGTGGGCGCGCGTGCGGCGGGCCTCAACCCCATTGTCGGCTACCTCCTGCTCGGGCTGGGCCTGGGCGGCGCCGGCATGGGCGTGGCACTCGACACCGGCACGGTAGCGACGCTGGCCGAGTTGGGCGTGGTGTTCCTGTTGTTCGACATCGGGCTGCACTTCTCGCTCGGGCACGTCCGGGAGCAGGCGGGCGATATCTTCGGCTTCGGGCCGGTGCAGATGCTGGCGGGCACCGCCGGCATCGGGGCCGTGGCGCTGCTGTTCGGCCTGCCGCCGCTGGCCGCGGCGCTGGTGGGCGCGACGCTTGCGCTGTCGTCCACCGCGGTGGTCGCCGGGCTGATCGCGGAGCGGCACCAACAGGGCTGCCCGGTCGGCCTGACCGCGACGGCGATCCTGGTGTTCCAGGACGTGGCGGCGATCTTCCTGCTGATCGTCGCCGGCGCCCTGGGCAGCGGGGCGGCGCTGCTGCCGGCGCTCGGGCTTGCGCTGGCCAAGGCGGCGGCGGCGTTCGGCGTGGCGGTGCTGCTGGCCCGGATGGTCGTCCGGCCGCTGTTCGCGCTGGTCGCCCGCAGCCGGAACGAGGAGGGGTTCACTGCCATGGAGCTGCTGGTGGCGCTGGCCGGGGGCTGGGTCACTGGCTCGGTCGGGCTGTCGCTGACGCTGGGCGCCTTTCTGGGCGGGATGATCATCGCGGAAACGCCCTACCGGGCGGTGGTCCAGTCGGAGATCAAGCCGTTCCGCGGCCTGCTGCTCGGGTTCTTCTTCATCTCGGTTGGCCTGTCCATCGACCTGCCGACCCTGCTGCGGTCCTGGCCCGCGGTGCTGGCGGTGGCCGTGCTGATCCTCCTGGTGAAGGCCGCGACCAACGCCGCGGCGAGCCTGCTGTTCCGCTGGTCGGTGCCCGGCTCGCTCCAGCTCGGCTTCCTGCTGGCCCAGGGGTCCGAGTTCGCCTTCGTGGTCCTGAGCCTGCCGCCGGTGCGGGCGCTGGTGGGCGAGCGGGCCAGCGGGGTGCTGATCACGGCCGTCGCCCTGACGCTGGCCGCGACGCCCTCGGTGGCCGAGGCTGGGCGGGCGTTGGC
>CALMAB010000115.1 GCA_937858325.1 uncultured Acetobacteraceae bacterium | reverse complement strand
TATGCCGATCTCACCTCGCACCGGCTAGGCCATGGCGCGAGTTCTGACAGAACCGCTTGGCCATACCACATGCAACGCGCCAGATCGGGTTTCGTTAGGTGCTCTAACTCCGTTGTATGGCGCGACGGATTGCCTCTGTCGTTGTGGCGCTGCCATGGAGAACCTGGCTCATAGCTCGTCCCTCGCTGCCTGCCGGCTCAGTGTGTCACCACACCCTGGGACTGAACACTTAGCATCCGCACAGTCTTCGCAATCCGTCAAGTGAAGCCGATCATGTTGGGGCTGCCTACCGGCAGGTATTGGCCAGTAAAGCTCAGCATTCCGCTGGATAGGTCCACGCGAAACGTCGTCACCTGGTCGCTGCGCCGGTTGCAGGCGAACAGGAACGCGCCGGACGGCGACAGCGTCACCTGGTTCGGGTAATCACCTCGGGTCCATTCCGTCGCGACAAGCTGCAGGGCGCCGCCCGCATCAACCGAGAGAATGGCGATGCTGTTGTGCAGCCGGTTGCCTGAGTAGATGTACCGGCCGTCACGGCTGATGGTGATGGAGGAGGCGAAGCTCGACCCGGCAAAGCCCTCGGGCAGCGTGCTGACGACCTGCAGCAACGCGACGGCCGCGCTCGCCGGGTCGAACCGGTAAACTCCGATCTGCGACGCTTCCTCATGCACGACGTAGAGGATGCGGCCGTCCGGGTTGAACACGAAGTGGCGCGGGCCGCCGCCTGCCGACGCCGCCGGGAAGCTTGGGGCCGGCGCCGGGCGCAGTGTGCCGCGGTCGGGATCGAGCGTCCAAACGAACACCGCATCGAGGCCGAGATCGGTGCTCAGCACGTAGCGCCCGCCGGGATCGCTGGCGATCATGTGGGCGTGGCTGCCGTCATGGCCGCTCCAAGCGAAGCTGCCGGGAGGCGCGCCGGCCGCCGTGCTGGGGCCGACCGTGCCCGTCGGCGCGACCACGTCCGTGGGGTCTCCCAACGACCCATCTTCTTGGATCGGCAGCACGGCAAGGCGGCCGTCACCATAGTTGGCGACCAGCAGATGGCGGCCGGCGGGATGCACCTCGCAGTGGGCCGGTTCCGCCCCCCCTGCCCCGACCGTGTTCAGCAGCGCCAACGCGCCGGTTGTGGGATCGACGGCGTAGGAGGTCACGGAGCCTTGGGGCTTGCCCGCATACCCGCTGATCTCGTTGACCGCATAGGCGTGGCGGCCGTTGGCGCTGAAGCAGATCCAGGACGGGCTTGGCCCGGCGGTCACGGCGACTGGCACGAGGCCCTGCTGCGGATCGAAACGCGCCTGGGTGATGCCGGCACCGTTGCCGCCCGACTGGCCGGCGGCGGTGTAGGAACAGATGTAGGCGCGGTCCGTGCCGGATGCGGACGCCAAGGTGGAGACGGGCATGGACCTACAGCGGCCGGTAGGCCACCGCCTCGATCTCGACCATGATGTCGATCATCAGCTTCGCTTCCACCGTCGTGCGGGCCGGCGGGTTGGCTGGGAAATAGCTGGCGTAAACGGCGTTGAAGGCCGCGAAGTCACGCGCGTCGGTGAGGACAATCGTGGTCTTGACCACGTCGGACAGCGCGGCCCCGGCGAGCGCCAGGGCGGCGGCAACGTTGTCGAGCACCTGCCGGGTCTGCGCCTCGATCTCGCCCGGCACCACCGCGCCGTCCACCGTCGGCACCTGGCCGGACACGAAGATGAAGTCGCCGGCCCGGACGGCGGGCGACAGCGGCACGCTCGCTTGGCCGAAATGCTGCCTGGTCATCACTGGTCCTCCAACTATTTTACCGCGCCGAGCGCCAGGCCGCGCACCAAATAACGTTGCAGCCAGGCGAACAGGATCGCAACCGGGATGGTCGCCACGAACGCCGCCGCCATCACGTAATGCCATTCAACGGTGTAGCGCCCGGCCACCAGGGAGAAGATCTGGATCGGCAGCGTGTAGGCCGATTGCTGGCGCAGCATGGTGAGCGCGACCACGAACTCGTTCCAGGTGCTGATAAAGGTGAAGATCGCAGTGACGACCATCGCCGGCACCGCAAGCGGCAGGAACACGCGGATCAGCGTTTGGAACGGGCTGGCCCGCTCGATCCAGGCAGCTTCTTCCAGGTCCTTGGGGATGGTCGCGAAGTAGCTTTGCAGCATCCAAACCGAGAAGGCGGTGTTGAAGGCGGCATACACCATCGTCACCGCGTGGAGGCTGTCGATCAGGCCCACCGCCGCTACTAGGCGGAACAGGCCGACAACGAGCACGATAGGCGACAGCATCTGCGAAACCAGCAGGAACTGCCGAAACGCGCCGCGCCCGGCGAAGCGGTAACGGCTCAGCGCATAGGCGGCCGGGATCGAGACGACGGTGGTGATGACGGTCGCCATTCCCGACACATACAGGGAGTTCAGCAATGCGGCGCCAAAGCCCGTGGCCCGCCACATTTCCGCGAAGTTGGCCCAGCGCGCGGCGGAGGGCCACCAGGTGGGGTCGAGCACCTCCGCCTGCGGCTTGATGGCGGTGATGAACATGACCGCGAACGGGAACAGCACCACGACGACCAAGGGCGATAAAAGAAGCCAGTAAAGGATGGAACGGGTGAGCTTGCTCAAGCCGCCTCCTCGCGCATCGCAAGCCGCACGTAGATGAGCGTGAAAACGAGCAGCACGCCGAACATGATCAGCGACACCGCCGCCGCCTCGCCCAGCTTCCCAAGCCGGAACCCGGCCTTGTAGAGATAGGTGACGAGGATGTCGGTGGAATTGGCCGGGCCGCCCTGCGTCGTGGCCCAGATGATCGGGAAGGAGTTGAACACGTAGATGGTGTTGAGCACGACCGCGATGTTGATGAATGGGCGCAGCAGCGGCAGCGTGATGAAGCGGAACTGGTCCCAGGCTCCCGCCCCCTCGATGGCCGCCGCGTCGTACAGCTCGTCCGGCACCGAGGACAATCCGCCGAGCAGGATCGTTGTCGTGAACGGGATGCTCGCCTCGACGCCGATCAGGACCTGCATCGGGAATGCGGTCCATGCCTCGGCGAGCCACTGGATGTTGCCGTCGATCAGGCCGAGGCCCTGGAGGCCGGAGTTGAGCATCCCGCTTTCGCCGCTCAGCGCCCAGCGCCAAACGATGGCCGTCATGGTCAGCGACACCGCCCAGGGCAGCATGACGATGACCCGGGCGATGCCGCGGCCGTAGAAGTCGCCGTTCAGCATCAGCGCCACCGGCACGGACACGGCGAGCGTGCCGCCTACCACGCCGGCCGTCCACACCAGCGTGCGCCACAGCGCCGCCAGGAAATCCGGATCGGCGAACAAGGCGCGGAAATTGGCCAGGCCCGAGAACGCCCGCAGCAGGCCGAACCGGTTCACGTCGTGCAGGGCGAGGTTGACGATCTCCTTCAGCGGCCAAAGGATGATGAAGGCCGCCAGGAGAAAGCTCGGCAGGATCAGGCAGTAGGCGGTTGCCCGGCGTCCCATGGTGTTCGGGACGCCGTTACTTCTTGGCCAGGATCTCGTCCGCCTTTGCCGCCGCGTCGCGCAGCGTCGGCTCGATCTCGGCCCGGCCGAGATAGATCGTTTGCAGCGCGTTGGAGGTCACGGTCGCGATCTCCTCCCAGCCGGCGATCACCGGGGCGAAGCGGGCGCCGGGCAGCAGGGAGGTGAACACCTTGAGGTCGGCGTTGTCGGCGAAATAAGGGTCGGATGCTTCCCGGGCGTTGACCGGCAGGAAGCCCTCGATCTTGTCGAACTTCGTGCGCTGCTCCGTGGTGAACAGGAAGTCGAGGAACTTCCACGCTTCGTCCTTCACCTTGGAGTTCTCGAACAGCACGATGGAGTCCGTGACCCCATAGGTGCCGCGCGCCCCGCCCGGCCCGGCCGGGATCGCGGCCACGCCGTATTGCAGGCTCGGCGCCTCGTTCTTGATCTGGCTGGACAGGAAGGGCGCGGTGATGACGGTGGCGACCTTGCCCTGCTTGAACAGGTTCTGCACGTCCTCCCGCGAGTACGACGTGACGCCCGGCTGCGTCAGGCCGCCGTTGATGTAGCTGCGGTAAAGCTTCGCCGCGTCCACCGCCGCAGCACTTCCCAGCCCGGACTTGCCGCCCTGCACGATCTCGCCGCCCTGCGACCACAGGGCGTAGTAGAAGTAAACGTCGGTCTCGATCTCCTTGCCTTGCAGCCCGAACGCGAACACGCCGGGGGCGGAGGCCTTGATCTTCTCGGCGCCGGCCGTGAACTCCGCCCACGTCCCGGGCGGCCCGCTCAGCCCGGCCTTCGCGAACACGTCCTTGTTGTAGTACAACGCCCGCGCCGAGGCCGCGATCGGCAGGCCGTACACCTTGCCGTCCATGACCGAGGGCTTCAGGAACGTGTCGATGAAGCGCGCCTTGAAATCGGGCGTCACATGGGCGTCGAGCGGCGTGATGATGCCCTGAGACACGTAGTCGAGCAGCCAGCGCGTGCCGATGATCGACAGGTCGGCATTGGCGCCTGCGGAAATGTCGGTCGTCAGCTTCTGCTGCAGGTTGTCCCACGGCACGACCTCGATCTGGATCTTGGTGCCCGGGTTCGCCGCTTCGAACGCCTGCGCGGCCTCGTTGAAATAAGGGCCGGTGCCCTTGGAGTACTCGGCAATGGTGACGCGCACCGTGCCGGCGTCCACCGTGCCCGACAGCGCGAACAAGCCGGCGCATGCCAGCAGCAGGGCCTTGAAGCCGGATCGTTTCATGGAGCTTGCCTTCCCGAGCGCGCGGAGGGGTTTGAGCCGCGAGACTATCTATGTAACCTCGCCGCATGCAAGCCGGCGATCCCTTCCGCCTCGATGGGCAAAGCGTGCTGATCACCGGCGCGGGCGGCGGTATCGGCCGGGCGCTGGTC
>CALMAB010000114.1 GCA_937858325.1 uncultured Acetobacteraceae bacterium | reverse complement strand
GGCGGCGGTGTTCGCCGCCGGGGCCGACGATGACCTCCTGCGCCTGCTGGCCCGCGCCGACGCGGTGGCGGCGTTCCTCGCCACGCCCGTCGGCGCCGATTTGCTCGCCGCCAGCCGCCGCGCCGCCAACATCGTGCGGATCGAGGACAAGCAGGACGGCCCGCACGCCGGGCCGGTCGAGCCGGACCTGCTGGCCGAACCGGAGGAACGCGCCTTGGCCGCGGCGCTGGACGCGGCCGAACCTGCGGTGGCGGACGGCATCGCCAGCGAACGCTACGCCGACGCGATGCGGGCGTTGGCCGGGCTGCGACCGCCGCTCGATGCGTTCTTCGATCAAGTGACCGTCAACGCGCCCGACCCGGCGCTGCGCCGCAACCGTCTCCGCCTACTTACCCGAGTGGGTGCGGCCATGGGCCGCGCCGCGGATTTCTCTCGCATCGAAGGCCTGGAAAAAGCATGACGAAATGGGTGTACAGCTTCGGCGCCGGGCACAACGAGGGCCGCGCCGACATGCGCAACCTCCTGGGCGGCAAGGGGGCGAACCTGGCGGAGATGGCCAGCATCGACCTGCCGGTGCCGCCGGGCTTCACCATCACGACGGAGCTGTGCACGGCCTACTACGACAACGGCCGCAAGTACCCGGACGACCTGAAGCAGCAGGTCGAGGACGCGCTGGCGCGGGTGGAGGAGGCGGTCGGCCTGCGCTTCGGCGACGCCACCAAGCCGCTGCTGGTTTCCGTCCGCAGCGGCGCCCGCGTGTCGATGCCGGGCATGATGGACACGGTGCTGAACCTCGGCCTCAACGACGAGACGGTTCGCGGGCTTGAGGCGGCGTCCGGCGACCCGCGCTTCGCCTGGGACAGCTACCGCCGGTTCATCCAGATGTATGGGTCCGTCGTGCTGGGCGTGGACCACCACCGCTTTGAGGAGATCATCGAAACCGCGAAGATGGACGCGGGGGTCACGGAGGACACGGCGCTGACCCCAGACCATTGGCGGGGCGTGGTGGCCGAGTACAAGGAGATGGTGGCGGACGAACGCGGCGCCCCCTTCCCCATGGACCCGCACGAGCAGCTTTGGGGCGCCATCGGCGCGGTGTTCGGCTCTTGGATGAACCCGCGGGCCAACACCTACCGCCGCCTGCACGACATTCCCGCTACCTGGGGCACGGCGGTGAACGTGCAGGCCATGGTGTTCGGCAACATGGGCGACGACTGCGCCACCGGCGTCTGCTTCACCCGCGATCCCAGCACGGGCGAGGACATCTTCTACGGCGAGTTCCTGGTGAACGCCCAGGGCGAGGACGTGGTCGCCGGCATCCGCACGCCGCAGCCGCTGTCCAGCCTGCGCGCCCACCCCGGCGAGGTCAGCATGGAGCAGGCGCTGCCGGACGCCTACGCCGACCTGGTGCGCGTGCGGGAAACGCTGGAACGCCACTACCTCGACATGCAGGACATCGAGTTCACGGTGCAGCAGAACAAGCTTTACATGCTGCAAACGCGCAGCGGCAAGCGCACCGCCGCCGCCAGCCTGCGCATCGCCGTGGAAATGGCGGAGGCCGGGCTGATCGACCGGGAAGAGGCGGTGCGCCGGGTCAACCCGGCGTCGCTCGACCAGCTGCTGCACCCGACACTCGACCCCAAGGCGGACCGCAAGCTGTTCAGCAAGGGCCTGCCCGCCAGCCCCGGCGCCGCGTCCGGCGCCGTCGTGTTCAGCGCCGACGAGGCCGAGATGCGCGCCGCCAAGGGCGATGCCGTGGTGCTGGTCCGCATCGAGACCAGCCCCGAGGACATCCACGGGATGCACGCCGCCCGCGGCATCCTCACCACCCGCGGCGGCATGACCAGCCACGCCGCCGTGGTGGCCCGCGGCATGGGCCGCCCCTGCGTCGCCGGTGCCGGCGGCATCAGCGTGGACTACGGCGCGCAGACGCTCTCGGCGGGCGGCCAAACGGTCCGGGAAGGCGAGACCATCACGCTCGATGGCGCCACGGGCGAGGTGTTCGTGGGCGCGGTCGCGATGATCGAGCCGAGCCTGTCCGGCGACTTCGCGAAGCTGATGGGCTGGGCGGACGACGTGCGCCGCCTGGTGGTGCGGACCAACGCGGAAACGCCGCTCGACGCGGAAACCGCGCGCAAGTTCGGCGCGGAGGGCATCGGCCTGTGCCGGACCGAGCACATGTTCTTCGACCCGGAGCGCATCGGCGCGGTGCGGCAGATGATCATGTCCACGGACGAGGCCGGGCGGCGCGACGCGCTGAGCCGCCTGCTGCCGTTCCAGCGGGAGGATTTCGTCAAGCTGTTCCGCATCATGGCGGGCCTGCCGGTGACGATCCGCCTGTTGGACCCGCCGCTGCACGAGTTCCTGCCGCACCAGGAAGGTGAACTGACCGAGGTGGCGGACGCGCTCGGCATGGACATGGCGCAGGTGCGCCGCCGCGCCGCCGAGTTGTCGGAGGCGAACCCGATGCTTGGCCACCGCGGCTGCCGCCTGGGCATCAGCTACCCCGAGATCTACGAGATGCAGGCCCGCGCCATCTTCGAGGGCGCGGTCGCGGCGGCCAAGGAAACCGGGCTGGCGCCGGTGCCGGAGATCATGATCCCGCTGGTGGGCAGCCGCCGCGAGCTGGAGATCACCCGCGCCCAGGTGGACGGCCAGGCGGCGGCGGTGTTCAAGGAGCAGGGGCAGACGATCGAATATCTCGTCGGCACCATGATCGAGCTGCCACGCGCCGCCATGGTTGCGGACAAGATCGCGGAGATCGCGGATTTCTTCTCCTTCGGCACCAACGACTTGACGCAAACGGTGTTCGGCCTGTCGCGCGACGACGCCGGGCGGTTCCTGCCGGCCTACGTAGACGCGGGGATCTTTCCCAAGGACCCCTTCGTGTCCATCGACGTGGAGGGCGTCGGCGCCATGGTGCGCATGGCGGCGGAGAAGGGGCGGGCAACCAAGAACGGCCTCAAGATGGGCATATGCGGCGAGCACGGCGGCGACCCGGCGAGCATTTCCTTTTGCGAGGAAGTCGGGCTGGATTACGTTTCTTGCAGCCCATACCGGGTGCCGGTGGCCCGGCTGGCGGCGGCGCAGGCGGCGCTGGGAGTTGGGGTGGATCGGACAGCTTAGCACATGCGTGATAATAAAGCAGCCATCCATGCTTTCGCCATCTCGCAGTAATCTGTAGAGTCAGCGCCGGTAGGATTTATTGTATGCAAGAAAAAATAGTGCTCATGTTGAGAAACGTGGAGGCAAGGTATCCTTCTTATCTGAAGCACTTTTTTGATTATTTGACTAGAACGTCATTGGGGGTATTTACAAAGAAGGCAATCTTAGTTTTTGTGGGTTTGTTAGTGGCCGCTTTCAACATACCTGCAGTAGCCTTGGTAGTGTATTCAGTTAAGAACGGGATACCCGCATTCGAAGCTTACGATACCATTAAAGACCGAATTTATGATTTCGTAACGGCGTCGGAATTTATGACCTTGATAGGTACAGAACTGCTTATCCTTCCCGGCCTAGCTTGGTGGTTTGAAGATCCGGCTTTAAACAACCTGCCATGGAAGGACGATAAGCAAGCAATAATTGTTCATAGATGGACCATCCGCAGGTGGTACTTTGTGTTTCTTCCAGGTCCGATTGCAATTTTCTTGTTTCTGTGCTGCTATCAGTTTTTCGTAAAGCAGATTGATCTATATGAATTCTATGGAGGAATAGCTGGCATACTGACCGGAGTTTTGTTGGTACTCTCGATTTATGCGCCGACGGCGTTAGCAAACTATCGGCGCAGGGAAAGCCAAGTCCAATTTACACCGACCTCCAAATTTCCTATCTGGAAGCCCAACTTCAACATATACATGTCGTCGGCAGCGTATAGTCTCTTGTATATCTTGATCGCTATCGGTCTGTTTCAGAGGATTGCGTTATCAAATCTATCTTCTCTGTTTAACTTTGACCAGCAAAACACATTGCATGTTTTTATACTGTACACAGCTTTATTTGTTGTGTGCTTCTTTCTTCTTTTTGTTGGAAGCGTTTGGGCGAGCAGGCGAAGCTTCAACCAGATGATAGTATTCTGGCTTTTTCATTTCTGCTTTCTTGTATTGATATATCCTGGAACTACCACATTAATGCAAGGTTATATGCGGATGATCCGCTTAGGTGGCGGCGCACAAGTTGTAATAACCGTTGACAAGACTTTGGCACAAAACTGGCCAGAGATGTTCGAAACTCAGGGTCAAAGCGACAATTTAGCGCGATCAAAAGTGCTGTCGCTGATTTTGTTTGGAAAAGAGAAAGTGTTCGTCGCTTTGCCGAAAACATCTGCTTCAGACGAGACAGATAAAAACCAGCCCCGATTTCAGGGTACGCTTATGTTGGATCATTCCCTCATACATGATGTATTATACGTAAACTAAGTCTCTGTCGGGCGTCAATTATCTAACGCATTGAAGAGGCGTTTGCCACTTAGAAGTAAGCTGATCGTGGAACAAAGTTCGTACTAAAAACTAAGCTACTGCCTTCCGAGCCTTGCAATGCCCTTCAAACACCCGCCAATCCGTTGCGCCCATCTAGGTCCTCTCACCCCAATAGCACGCAGCGACAGGCCAGCCTCTCGCGCCGCGTCTGAAAACCCGGCCGCATCATCCGTGTCGCCCATGCGGTCAGCCGCAACGCGCTCGCCTTGAAGCGCCGGCAACGCGAGCGGCCCTTCCGGCTCAAACGCGCGCACCAAGGCAAAACGCCGCCGGGCCAACGCCAGGTCGCCATCGGGCGCCAACTCCAGCATCCCCAAGCAGAACAGCGCATCGCGCTGGCCGGCATTCCACGGCTCGCCCGGCTGCCACGCTTCAAGCGACGCCGCATCCAGGTCATGCCGCGCCTGCACCTGCCGGGCCAGGTCCGTCCGCCCGGCGTTCACCAGCCCCACGAAGCACCGGCGCGCGACGACGACTTGGCCGGCCGGGTCAGCCTCCACCGCGGCGTCCAGCGCGGCCAGGGCGCCGGGATCGGCCCGGTCCGCC
>CALMAB010000113.1 GCA_937858325.1 uncultured Acetobacteraceae bacterium | reverse complement strand
CACGTTCTCCAGCGCCGGGGTGACGGCGGCGCGGACGATGCGGGCGAGGCCGGTCAGGTTCTCCGACAGCACCGGGTTGCGCTTGTGCGGCATGGCGCTGCTGCCTTTCTGGCCCGGATGGAAGAACTCCTCGGCTTCGCGCACCTCGCTGCGCTGCAGGTGGCGCACCTCCGTCGCCAACCGCTCGATGCCCGATGCGATCACGCCCAGCGTGCAGAAGAACGCGGCGTGGCGGTCGCGCGGGATGACCTGCGTGGACACCGTCTCGGGCTGCAAGCCGAGCCGCCGCGCCACGTGCGCCTCCACCGCCGGGTCAACGTGGGCATAGGTGCCGACGGCGCCGCTGATCGCGCAAACTGCGACCTCCGCCCGCGCCTGCAGGAGCCGGGCGCGGTTGCGGGCGAACTCGGCGTAGTGCCCGGCGAGCTTCAGGCCGAAGCTCGTCGGCTCCGCATGGATGCCGTGGCTGCGGCCGATGGTCAGCGTGTGCCGGTGCTCCATCGCACGACGCTTCAGCGCGGCCAGCAGAGCGTCCAGGTCGGCCAGCAGCAGGTCGGCCACTTGGGTGAGCTGCAGGGAGAAGCAGGTGTCGAGCACGTCGCTGCTGGTCAGGCCTTGGTGCACGAAGCGGCTGTCCTCGCCGATGCCCTCGGCCAGCCAGGTGAGAAAGGCGATCACGTCGTGCCGGGTTTCGGCCTCGATGGCGTCGATGCGGGACAGATCGGCGGGGCCGATGGCGGCCAGCTTTGCATCGCCGCGCACCCGGATGGTGCGGGCGGCCTCGGCCGGGATGCTGCCCAATGCTGCCATCGCCTCCGCGGCCAGCGCCTCGATCTCGAACCAAATGCGGAACCGGTTCTCTGGCGCCCAGATCGCAGTCATGGCAGGACGGGAGTAGCGGGGAACCATGGGCGGCCTCTTGGGCTGTGCGGGTTTGCCTGTTGCCAGTACGCCCGTGCGCTCCCGATGACAACAGCGGGGGCTTGCACCGTCTTAGGAGCCTGCGTTGACCCTTGACGTTGACATCTGGCCGCAGCTCGTCGCGCTCGGCCAGGTGCTGCTCATCGACCTGGTGCTGGCCGGCGACAACGCGGTGGTGGTCGGCATGGCGGTGGCCGGCCTGCCGGCCGCGCAGAAGTCCCGCGCCATCCTGATCGGCATCGCGGTCGCGACGGTGCTGCGGATCGGCTTCGCGCTGCTGACCCTGCGCCTGCTGGCCATCGTCGGGCTCTTGTTCGCCGGCGGGCTGCTGCTGCTCTGGGTGGCCTGGCGAATGTACCGCGAGCTGCGCGGTTCGCGCCACGAGGCCGCCTTGGCCGGGGCGCCGGTGAAAACCATGCGGCAGGCGCTGGTCCAGATCGTCCTGGCCGACATCTCCATGAGCCTCGACAACGTGCTGGCCGTCGCTGGGGCGTCGCGCGAGCATCCATGGGTGCTGATATTCGGGTTGACCATCTCGGTCGTGCTGATGGGCGTCGCGGCCCGCTTGGTGGCCGATCTCCTGGAACGCTACCGCTGGATCGCCTGGGTTGGCCTGCTGATCGTGGTTTACGTGGCCTTGAAGCTGGTGTGGGACGGCGCGCACGACATCTCGGCGCACATGCCGGCTTAGGGCCGGTCGGCCCGGGCCAGGCGCAAGGCCGCGGCCTGGACGGTCTTGAGCGCCGCCGCGCCCGCATTGCCTAGCCCCTCGATGGTCCGCAGGTCCGGGAGCGGCGCGGACACCGCCCCGGCGAAGCTGCCGAACCGCGCCAGCAGCGCACGGGCAATCGGCTTGGTGTCGCGCCGGGGCAGCGCCAGGAACAGCACCATCTCAAGCAGCTCGTGGTCCGCCACGCTGTCCGGCCCGGCGGCCAGCAGGCGAGCGCGCATCCGGGCGCGATGCCCCTCCGCGCTTGCGGGCGATGGAGGCGCCGGATCGGACGGCGGTGGCGGCGCCGGCGAGAACAGGTCGTCCGAAGCGTCAGCCAAGCGTCACGCGCCAGGCTCCAGCCAGCGCGCCAGGCTGTCCCGCCACGCGCCGTCGAGCGGCAAGGCCCGGCGGGCCGCGCGGTCCATCACGACCAGCACGGTGACGGCCCGGGCGCACAACCCGCTGGCCGAGATCAGGCGTTGCCGCAGGGTGAAGGACCGGTTGCCCAGTCGGGCGACCTCGGTCTCGACCGTCACGGTGCCGGGCCAGGCCATCTCGCGCAGGAACTCGAGTTCCAGCCGGACGATCACCAAAGCCGTTCCTTCGGACTCGATGGGCAGGCCAGCTTCCAGCGCAAGTTCCGACCGGCCCTGCTCCAGCATGACCGCGAACACCGCGTTGTTGACGTGGCCCAGCCGGTCCGTGTCGTTGAACCGCAGCCGGTGCGCCGTCGTGTGGATCATGCGTAGGGCGGCTTGTGCAGTCCGGCCGGGGAGAAGGTGAACACCTCGCAGCCGTCCTCGGTGACGCCCACCATGTGCTCGAACTGCGCCGAAAGGCTGCGGTCGCGGGTCACGGCGGTCCAGCCGTCGTCCAGCACCTTGACCTCTGGCCGGCCGGCGTTGACCATCGGCTCCACGGTGAAGAACATGCCGGGCTGCAGCACCGGCCCCTCGCCGCTGCGTCCGAAGTGCAGGATGTTCGGCGCTTCATGGAAGCGGCGGCCGATGCCGTGGCCGCAGAAGTCCCGCACCACGCTGAACCGGTTGGCTTCGACATAAACCTGGATCGCGTGGCCGATGTCGCCGAGCGTCGCGCCGGGCTTCACCGCCGCCACGCCGCGCATCAAGGCCTCGTAGGTGACATCGATCAGCTTGTGCGCCTTGGTCGAGGGCGGCCCGGCGGCGAACATCCGGCTGCTGTCGCCGTGCCAGCCGTCCAGCACGACGGTCACGTCGATGTTGAGCACGTCGCCGTCGATCAGCCGCCGGTCGCCCGGGATGCCGTGGCACACGACGTGGTTGATGGAAGTGCAGATGGATTTCGGGAAGCCGCGGTAGTTCAGCGGCGCCGGGGTGGCACCATGCGCCTGGATGAACTCATGGCACAGCGCGTCGAGTGCCGCGGTGGTCACGCCTGGGCGGACGTGGGGTGCGATCATGTCCAGCGTCCGCGCCGCCAGTTGCCCGGCGCTCCGCATTCCGGCGAAATCCTCGGGCGAATGGATCGTGATGCGTCTTGCGTCGGTTCCGCCATCCATTGGCACCCGGGCTCCTGTCTCGATGATCTCGCCCACAAAATGCGCAGCGATGCGATGCCGCGCAAGGGCGCACGAACGGAGTCCTCAGCCCTAGCTGGGGAAGCGGCCGGCAGCCCAGCGCGCGGTGCGGGTCCCGCCGGGCTTCCCGATGCGCGGAGGCAGGATGTCCCGCGTCAGCGCAGCCGCACGTGAGGTCGCGGCGGAGCGGGGCGGCAGGAACGCCACGATCGGGCGGGCACGCAGGCGCTCGTTCCGGACCTCGGGCGGCCGCCGGTGGGACGCCACATGGATGCGCGGCGACGCGGCAAACTGGCTGCCTCGCGCCGCCGAGCCGTGCCGCCCGACAGGGTGCGCCAGGAACACGCTTGGGGGCGCCAAGTCCGGAGCGGCTTGCGCGACGCCGATGAACCCGTTCAAGCCGAACGGCGACGCGGCATCGCGCCGGGCGGTCAGCATGGGCGCGCCCATCCGCTCGAACCCTTGGTCCAGCAAGGACGCCATGTGCTGGTCGCGCTCCCACCCGGACGCCGCGCCCAGCACGACGCCGATCAGCCGCGTGCTGCCCCAAAGCGCGGAGGTGACGACGTTGAAGCCGGATGCCTCGATGTAGCCGGTCTTCAACCCGTCCACCCCGGGGTAGGTCTGCAGCATACGCTGGTGGCTCATGATCGTGCGTCCCTGGAACACGAAAGACGGAACGCTGAAATACCAATAATAGGACGGAAAATCCTGGATCAGGTGGCGTGCCAGGAGCGCCATGTCCCGGGCCGTCGTCACTTGGCCCCAATCCGGCAGGCCCGACGCGTTGCGGAACGTCGTCCGGGTCATCCCCAGCGCCCTGGCGCGCAGGGTCATCATCTGCGCGAACCGCTCCTCGTCGCCGGCCATCAACTCTCCGAGCGCAGCGGCGGCATCGTTCGCGGACTTGGTGACCAGGCCCAGCAGCGCCTGCTCGACCGTGATGACGGTGCCCGGCAGCAGCCCGAGCTTGGAGGGCGACATGGACGCGGCCCATGGCGAGACGGGCACCGTTTGCGTCAGCGCGATGCGGCGGTCGCGCAGCGCCTCGAACAGCATATACAAAGTCATCATCTTGGTCAGGCTCGCCGGATACCGGTATTCGTCGGCATTGACTGCCGAAAGAACATCGCCGCCCGCCGCATCCACCACGATAGATGCGTAACGGTCTGAACCGATCTGCGCAAGCACGGGCCGAATGGGCGAAAGCGCAGAGGCAATTGTCAGAAAGACTGTCAACAGCAGCCTCGCAACCCAACGCCGTCCGGGCGAATATCCGGTCATTACGACCTGTCCTATCAGTGATGCTCGCAACCTTAAGTGAACTTTGGCGGAAAAGTCCAGCCTTTGTCGCCCCTGGAACGATAGCGCGGTCAGCTGCTTGACGTGGGTCCGTGACGTCGCCGCCGAACTCCACGCGAGCCGGCTGTGCTGCACTGCACAAAACGCTTGACCTTTCAAGACGGAGTGCACATAAATGTCATGTTGCAGCGCAGCATTCGGCTCTGAGGATCCGATGCCGTCTGCTCCGCCGTACTTCGCGTCAGCGGGGCTTACGGCATGAACTTTCAACCAAGCGGGGCGGTGCCCCGACATACCAGGAACCGATGATGCAAACTGCGGAACAACTCGTCACCTTTGGCCAGGGCAACGTCGAGGCGCTGGTGAAATCCAGCCAGATCGTTGCGAACGGCATGCAGGACATCAGCAAGCTGATGGCTGCCGGCGCGCAGGCGACGCTCGACGACGCCATGAGCGCCTTTCGCGCGATGACCAACGTCCGCTCGTTCAAAGACGCGGCCGACCTGCAAGCGACCCTCGCCCGCTCGGCGGTCGAGAAGGCGCTGACGCAAAGCAGCCAGGTCGCCGAGACCTCCTTCAAGGTGGCAGAGCAGGCCCTCGCGCCGATCAGCGGTCGCCTGTCGGTGGCCATGCAGTCGTTTGGCAAAGCCGCCTGACGCTCACGCCGTTCGCGGACCAGGCTTGGAACGGCCCGGGGGATGTCCTCCGGGCCGTTTTTCTGTTCGGGCATTGCGCAGGCCCGGGCGAATATCCGGGCGGGGCATTGCTAAACCTTTTCTCAAGCCGTCGCGTTCCGATATGCTCTCACAGGAGGGATGGTGGCTGGCTTGGTTGCAGCAGGGGCGCCGCTCTTCCCGGGAACGAAGGCGCTCCGTGCCGGAGCGTCGGCCTGATGACGGCGTTGCGGCGGTGCCGCGGCGGCTCGGTGAGAGTAGTGGGCTATTGGAACGATGAGCGACAACGACAAAGGCGGCAGCGGAGACGGACCGACCATCGGCGTGGTGGTGAAGGCGCGGCCCAAGACGCGCAAGCCCGCGATGTACAAAGTGCTCATGCTCAATGACGACTACACGCCCATGGAGTTCGTCGTCCACGTGCTGGAGCGGTTCTTTCAGAAGAACCGTGAGGAGGCGACGCGCATCATGCTGCACGTGCATCGCCGGGGTGTTGGGGTCTGCGGCGCCTACACCTACGAGGTGGCGGAGACCAAGGTGACGCAGGTCATGGACCTCGCTCGGCAGAACCAACATCCGTTGCAATGCACGATTGAGAAAGAATAGGCTGCACAAAACGGAAACCCCCACCCATCTTCATCGGCATCACCAATGCTTGGGCCCGCAGCGGACTGACCCATCCCGTGCCAGCCAGGACCCCAGCGCGAAGGAGCGTCAATCGCTATGTTGTCACGCAACCTTGAACAGACGCTGCACCGCGCCTTGTCCCTCGCCAGCGAGCGCCGGCATGAGTATGCCACGCTTGAACACCTCCTGCTCGGCTTGGCGGAGGACAGCGACGCCGCGACGGTGCTCCGCGCTTGCGGGGTGGACCTCGACAAGCTCCGCCAGGACCTTGGGGAATTCCTCGACAAGGACCTGTCCGGCCTCGCGACCGAGCGGCCGGGCGACCCGAAGCCGACAGCCGGCTTCCAGCGCGTGGTGCAGCGCGCGGCCATTCATGTCCAAAGTTCCGGCCGGGACGAAGTGACTGGCGCCAACGTGCTGGTCGCGCTGTTCAGCGAGCGCGAAAGCCATGCGGTGTACTTCCTGCAGCTGCAGGACATGACCCGGCTCGACGCGGTGAACTTCATCTCGCACGGCATCGCCAAGGCGCCCGGCCGCTCGGCGCAGCGTCCGGCCCAGGGCGCCAAGGAGGAGAACACGCCGGAGGAGCGCGAGGAGAAGCCGGGCCGCCGCGCCCAGGACGCCTTGAGCAACTACTGCGTCAACCTGAACAAGAAGGCCGGCTCGGGCAAGATCGACCCGCTGATCGGGCGCGACTCGGAAATCGAGCGCACCATCCAAATCCTGTGCCGGCGGACCAAGAACAACCCGCTCTACGTCGGCGACCCCGGCGTCGGCAAGACCGCCATCGCCGAAGGCCTGGCCAAGCGCATCGTCGAGGGCGACGTGCCGGAGGTCCTTGCGAAGTCCACGATCTTCGCCCTCGACATGGGCGCGCTGCTGGCCGGCACGCGTTACCGCGGCGACTTCGAGGAGCGGCTGAAGGCGGTGGTGACGGAGCTTGAGGCGCACCCCGGCAGCATCCTGTTCATCGACGAGATCCACACCGTCATCGGCGCGGGCGCGACCAGCGGGGGCGCGATGGATGCGTCCAACCTGCTGAAGCCGGCCCTTGCCGCGGGCAGCCTGCGCTGCGTGGGCAGCACGACGTACAAGGAATACCGCAACTACTTCGAGAAGGATCGCGCCTTGGTGCGGCGCTTCCAGAAGATCGACGTGAACGAGCCGTCGATGGAGGATGCCGTCAAGATCCTCCGCGGCTTGAAGACCAATTACGAGAAGCACCACAAGGTCCGTTACACGGAGGAGTCGATCCGCGGCGCCGTGGAGCTTTCGGCCAAGTACATCAACGACCGCAAGCTGCCGGACAAGGCCATCGACGTGATCGACGAGGTCGGCGCGAGCCGGATGCTGCAGCCCGAGAACAAGCGCCGCAAGCTGGTGACGCTGCGCGACGTCGAGGAGGTGGTCGCCAAGATCGCCCGCATCCCGCCCAAGTCGGTGTCGGCCGACGACAAGGAAACGCTGCGCAACCTGGAGCGTGACCTGAAAGCCATGGTGTTCGGGCAGGACAAGGCCATCGAGGCGCTCGCCGCCGCGATCAAGCTGTCCCGCGCCGGGCTGCGCGAGGCGGAAAAGCCGATCGGCAACTACCTGTTCAGCGGCCCGACCGGCGTCGGCAAAACGGAGGTGGCGCGGCAGCTCGCCAGCACGCTCGGCATCGAACTGACCCGGTTCGACATGAGCGAGTATATGGAGCGGCACAGCATCTCCCGCCTGATCGGGGCGCCGCCGGGCTACGTGGGCTTCGACCAGGGCGGGCTGCTGACCGACGCCATCGACCAGCACCCGCATTGCGTGCTGCTTCTGGACGAGATCGAGAAGGCGCACCCCGACCTGTTCAACATCTTGCTGCAGGTGATGGATCACGGGAAGCTGACCGACCACAACGGCAAGGTCGTGGATTTCCGCAACGTGATCCTGATCATGACCACCAACGCCGGGGCGAGCGACCTGGCCAAGGAAGCCATCGGCTTCGGCCGCGACCAGCGGGAAGGCGAAGACACAGAGGCGATCAAGCGGCTGTTCACGCCGGAGTTCCGCAACCGGCTGGACGCCACCATCGCATTCGCCGGGCTGACGCCGGAGATCGTGGGCCGTGTCGT
Source organism: uncultured Acetobacteraceae bacterium (assembly GCA_937858325.1). GTDB lineage: Bacteria > Pseudomonadota > Alphaproteobacteria > Acetobacterales > Acetobacteraceae > CAHJXG01. The sequence goes on along the minus strand of CALMAB010000113.1, from coordinate 7,611 downwards.
CGAGAAGTTCGTCATGCAGCTTGAGGCGCAGTTGGCGGACCGCAACGTGACCATCGAGCTGTCCTCGGCGGCCAAGGAGTGGCTGGCGGAGCGGGGCTATGACCGGCTTTACGGGGCACGGCCGCTCGGCCGGGTGATCCAGGAGCACATCAAGAAGCCGCTCGCCGAGGAGTTGCTGTTCGGCAAGCTGGTGAAGGGCGGTTCCGTCAAGGTTGCCCTGCGGGACGACAAGCTGGAATTCGAGTTCACCGAGGCCGCGCAGTCGGTGCTGCCGAAGGAAGGTGACGGCGACGAAGGTTCGTCGGAGCTGGAACCGGAAACGGCGGAGTAGTGTTCACGATGGGGGCCGGGCCTTGTGCCCGGCCTTTTTCGTTTAGGGGAGGTTACAATGAAAGCGGTTTGGAACGGGCAGGTGGTCGCGTCCAGCGACGACATCGTGACAGTGGAGGGCAACGCCTATTTCCCCGTGGCCAGCCTACGGTCGGAGTTCGTCGAGCCGAGCGACCATACGAGCATGTGTCCCTGGAAGGGCACGGCGCACTACATGTCGCTGAACGTGGGCGGCAAATTAAACAAGGACGCCGTCTGGTTCTACCCTGAACCGAAGGAGGCGGCCTCCAACATTCGTGGCCGTGTTGCTTTCTGGAAAGGCGTGACGGTCTCGGCTTAGCCATCCCGGCGCTTGATCACCAACGGTCCTGGACCCTGGCACGTCGGCATCATCTCCATTCGGTTGATGTTGACGTGCCGGGGCAAGCCGATGACCCAGGCCGCTGCCTCCGCGATGTCCTCTGGCGACAGCGGGGTGGTGCCGGCATAGACCGCGGCGGCTTTCTCCGCGTCGCCGCCATAGCGCACTTGGCTGAACTCGCTGCCTCCGGCCAAGCCGGGTTCCAGGTCGGTGACGCGCACCCCCGTGCCGACGAGGTCCGCCTTCAGGCCGAGGCTGAACTGGGTCACGAACGCCTTCGTCGCGCCGTAAACGTTGCCGCCGGGGTAGGGGTAGGTCGCCGCCGAACTGCTGATGTTGACGATGTGGCCCTGGTCGCGTGCCACCATGCCCGGCAGCATCGCATGGGTCAGCCGTATCAGCCCGGTGACGTTGGTGGCCACCATCGTGTCCCAGTCCTCAAGGCCGGCCTCGAATGCCGGGGCCGTGCCCAACGCCAGCCCGGCGTTGTTCACCAGCACGTCAACCGTTCGCCACTGTTCCGGCAAGCAGCCCGGCAATGCCGCCGTGGCTGCGGTATCTGTCACGTCCAGCGGGAACGCCAGCAGGGCACTCCCCAACTCCCGTGCAAGCGTCTCCAACCGGTCGGCCCGGCGCCCGGCGGCGATCACGCGGTGGCCGTCGCGCACGAAGCGGCGGGCTATGGCCTCGCCAAAGCCGGCGGTCGCGCCGGTGATCAAGATGGTCAGGCTCATGGCAAAAGCTCCGTTGGACGCCTGTGGAGCGTAGCGGGCTAATCCGGCAGGCGGAAGCGGACGGACACCGGGCAATGGTCGGAAAGCTGCTCCCTCGCTGCGTCCCCGGTTTCCCGGTACACCATGACTCGAAGGCTGTCCGGCACCATCCAGCTCCGGGCCGCGCCGCCGGCCAGGATGTGGTCGATGAAGCCGCCGCCGCCCCAGCACGGGCTGGCACGTCCTTCCGTCGCGCGGGCCAGGGGCGCCGCTCCCGTCAAGGCGGCCAGAAGCTCGTCCGGGCCATCCATCTGCCGGTTGAAGTCTCCGAGCAGCACGAACGGCACGCCTTCTTCACGCCGCTGGGCGATCCAACCCTGGAGTGGGGCGATCTGCCGGCGCAGCGTTTCGCAGGTCCGGCCAAGGCTGGCGCCGTGCGCGCCCGAAAGCCGGTCATGGTTGCACCCGGATTTCAGGTGCACCGCCAACAGGCGCAGCCGCACGCCGGGCAGATCGAGCGTGATGTCCGCGCCGCTGCGCAGGCGGTGGGCAGCGCCGGGGAGCACATCGAGTCCAGCCAGGTCAGGGTTGCGGCGCATCGGGATGCCGCGGCGGATGGCAAAGCCGACGCGCTGCACCACCTCGTCTGCCGTGATGACGACTGCATAGCGGTCCGCCGGAAAAACCCGGGCGGCCATGTCGGGTCCGTCCACTTCCTGGAACGCGATCACGTCGGCGTCGAGCGTCTGGGCGTAGCGGCGGAGAGCGTCGATGTCCTCTGGACGCTTCGGCCGCACGTCCTCGGGCAGCGCCGGGTCGCCAGCCCGGCGGGCCGTCAGCCATTCGAGGTTCCAGGTCGCAACCCGCAACTCGGCTGCTTGCGCGGCCCCTGTTAGCAGCAGCAGCGCGACGAGCAGGCGGATCATAGCAGCATCGGCTCGGCCATACCCGCATCTTCCGCCGATGCCGATATTTCGTCTAGCGGAATGACTCCGCACTCTTGCAGGTAGTCCGCCACCGCGTCGTATCGTGCCGGGTCACGCGTCGCGTCCCGCGCGGCGCCTCGCGGCACCCAGATCACCGTCGCGAACCGGGCGCGGGTCAGCAGCACGCGGTAGGCGTTCAGCCGGTTCGACACCGCCTCGGGCCGGCCCAGCGTCGTCCAGGCCGCGCCACGCAGGCTTCGCGCTTGCCAAGCGTTGCGGTCAAGGGTGCGGATCAAGTCTGCATCCCAGCAGACCCCGGCGTGGTCAAGTTCAAGTCCTTGCACGCAGAACTCGGTCGCCACGACCTCAAGCGCGTCGGCGCTGCGGATGTCCGGCCAGCGGTCCAGGAACCAGCGGGCCACTGCGTCCTCGTCCTGGTGCGGCAGCACGCTGCCCAACCCCTCGGCCCGAAGGCGGCGGGCGTATGAGCTGGCGAGCAGCCCCGATTGGCGCGTGCCGCGGCCATGCAGCGCCCGCCGCATCGCGTCCAGCGACCGCGTGAGCCGGAACGGCAGGCCGCCCATGTCCCGGGCAATGGTGTTCGCCTGCAGCGGCTGGTTGGACAGCATCGCCCCAACCCATGCTGCGGCGGAGGGCGCGTGGACGCTGCGCACCGGCTGGCTCAGGTGCAGCCGGTCATCGACCGCCAAGGCGGGGCCGGGCAGCAGGCGCTGGCGGGGATCCTCGGCCCGCATGACATCGGACGGCGCCACGGCGCGCCACTCCGGACGCTCGGTCAATGCCCGCCCCCACTCGGCGATGCCGCCCTCGCCGTCATGGATTTCCTGCCCGCCGCCGAGCAGGCAGACGATCACCGACCTGTCCCGGCGCCGGGCCATGATGTCGAGCAGATGGCCGGCTTCCGAGGTGGCCAGCGGGACCGGACGGTTGCGGGTCTTGCCGACCGCATGGGCGGCGGTCCAGCAGCGCTGCGCCTCGTCGATGACCAGCACGCGCTCCGGCGGCGGTCCAGGTTCCCGCACGTGGTGGTCGCGGAACCGGGGCAGGGCCTGGATCACCCCCTCCATCCGTTGCTGCGCCGCCCGCCGCGCCATGCCGCGCCCGGCGGCGTCCCGCACCAAGGCCTCCCGCAAGACGTGGACCAGCGTCGGGTTGCCGGTCAGGAACGCGGCGCCCGGCCGGGCAAAGGCGAGGTCGAGGCCGCACAAGGTCTTGCCGGCGCCGGGCTGGCCGGTCACGAACACGACGCGGTTCTGCCCGTCCGCTTCCGCGCGCCCGACTGCCTCCGCCACCGCGGCCGCGGTGCGGGCGAGGCCGCCGCGCCCGGCCTGCGCCAGCAACAGCGCCGTGACATCATGACGGGCATAGAGCAGGCAGGCCGCTTCCACCAACGCCGGAACGGGACGGTAGGACGCGGCGGCCCACGAGCTGGGCGGCAGGGCGTCCGGCACCGCCGGGAAGCCTTGGGCGACGTCGCGCAGCAGGCCCGGCAGCAGCAGCCGGGTCGTCTCCACGACGGGCGCCGCGCCCAGCAGCGGCAACGGCCGGTCGCCCCGCGGCCGGTCGCCGTTCGGCACGACCAGGACCGGGATGACCGGCAGGACGCGGCAGCCGCCATGGAAGTCGGCGAGGTCAAGGGCGGCATCCTCAACCGCAACCCGGTCAGCGGGCCAAAACCGGGATGCCTCCATCGCGCTGCGGAACCCCAGGACGGCACCCGGCGTGCCCAGGATCGCGTCCACCCGGCGGTTCAGCCGAAGCAGGCGGTAGTTCAGCAGGACCGCCCAACCCCGCGCGCCGGGAACGGTGGCCAAGGCATCGCGCAGCAGCGCCGCGCCGCCGCAAACCGGACTTGCAACAAAATTTGACGCGCTGCCGCACCAGGCAGCCCCGTCCGGCTCCACGACCAGCCCCTGCGACATGGCGACAGGATAGCTAAGATTGGTGGAAATTTCGTTGCGTCATGCTACCCGGGTCCCATGATCCCCGTCAGCTTCTTCCAGCGCCCTTATCCCAGCGCCAACGTCGTCCTGCTGCACGGCAGCCGCCCGGTGCTGGTCGATACCGGCTTCGGCGCCGACGTTCCGGAGCTGCTGCGCTGGCTGGACACGCAAAGCGTTGCGCCGTCCGCGCTGTGCCTGGCCGTCAACACGCATTTCCACTGCGACCACAGCGGCGGCAACCGCGCATTGCAGACGCAGCACGGCGTCTTCATCGCGGCGCAGGCGGACGAGGCGGCGCTGGTGAACCGCCGCGACCCTGATGCGGGCCGTGCCGAGTGGCTGCGGCAGCCCATCGAGCCATACCAGGTGGACCGGCGGCTGCACGACGGCGACATGGTGAGCGCCGGACGCTGGACCTGGCAGGTGGTGGCGACGCCGGGACACACGGCCGGGCACATCAGCTTGTATTCGGCGGAGCACGAAATCCTGGTGCTGGGGGACGCGCTGCACGACGCCGACGTCGGCTGGCTGAACCCTTACCGGGAAGGCCGGGACTCCCTGGACCGCGCGGCTGCCAGCATCGAGCGCCTGGCAAGGCTGCCTGCCCGCATCGGCTATTCCGGCCATGGCCCGGCGATCACCGACCTGCCGCAAGCGTTCGACCGCGCCCGCCGCCGCCTGCGCAGTTGGCGGGAAAATCCGGAACGGATTGCCTGGCACGCCTGCAAGCGCGTCTTCTCCCACAACCTGATGCTGACCGACGGGCTGGAGGAGTCCGCCATCCCCGGCGCGCTGCTGGACGCGCCGTGGTTCCGCAGCCACGCCGCGCTCGCGTTCGGCCTGACGCCCGAAGCCTTCGTGCCGCTCCTGGTTGCGGAGATGCTGCGGAGCAAGGCCGCACGCTGGCAGGGCGGTCGCCTCGTCGCCGCGGCGATGCACCAAGTCCCCCGGGCCGGTTGGCTGCAGGCGCCGGCCTCGCCCGCCGCTTGGCCGAGCGTCGCCGTTCTGCCGCGTCAGCCCTCCGACTCTCCGGCCTGACGGTAAGGCGAGAGTTCAGCCAGCGCCTCCATATGGGACTGCACGGCCGGGCGCTCGCTGTCCAAGAAGCCGGCCACGGCCCGGCGCAGCCCGGCATGGGCGATCCAATGGGCGGAATAGGTCGGCCGCGGCATGTAGCCGCGCTGGATCTTGTGCTCGCCCTGCGCCCCGGCCTCCACGCGCTGCAGGCCGTGCTCAATCGCGAACTCGATGGCGCGGTAGTAGCACAGCTCGAAGTGCAGGAACGGCCAGTCGCCGCGGCAGCCCCAGTTGCGGCCGTACAGCGCCTCGTCCCCTGCCAGGTTGAGCGCGCCGGCAATCGGGGTGCCGTTGTGCTCGGCCACCATCAAGACCACGCGCTCACCCAGGCGTTCTGACAGCAGCGGGAAGAACTTGCGGGTCAGATAGGCGCTGCCCCACTTGCGGTCCACGGTGGAGGTGTAGAACCGGTAAAACGCATCCCAATAGCGCGGCGTGATCTCGTGCCCGCGCAGCGCCACGAAGTTCAGCCCGGCTGCGTTGGCGTCCCTTCGTTCCCGCTTGATCGACTTGCGCTTGCGGGAACTCAGCGTGCCCAGGAAATCGTCGAACGTGCTATAGCCCGCGTTCTCCCAATGGAATTGGGTGCCCAAGCGTTGCAGCCACCCGGCGCGGCCAAGCGCGTCCCAATCCGCGCGGGTGCAGAAGGTGGCATGAACCGAGGACAGGCCCAGTTCGCCGCAGGCCTGGGCCAGCGCATGGCCCAACGCCTCCGTCTCGATCCCGTCGCGGGCCAGCAGGCGCGGGCCGGGCACCGGGCTGAACGGCACGGCGACCTGCAGCTTGGGGTAGTAGCTGCCGCCGCCCCGCTCAAAGGCGTTGGCCCAGCTATGGTCGAACACGTACTCGCCGTAGCTGTGCGACTTCGCATACATCGGCACGACGGCCACGATGCGGTCATGCGCGCGCAGCGCCGCGTGCTGCGGCATCCAGCCGGTGCGCGCGTTGGCTGAGCCGCTGTCCTCCAGCGCGCTCAGGAAGGCGTGGCTGACAAAGGGATTGCCGGGTCCGGCGCAGGCGTCCCATTCCGCCGCCGGGATTTCGGCGATGTGGGGGTGCAACGTCAGCGTGAGCGTGGGGAGGCTGTCGGGCATCCGGGGGATATGGCGCGGAGGCCGCCCGAACAAAGCCTTCAGCCGATTTCGAATAGGCCTTCAACCTCGACGGCGGCACCGAGCGGCAGGGCAGGGACGCCTATGGTGCTGCGGGCATGGCGCCCGGCTTCGCCGAACACCGCAACGGCCAGGTCGGACGCGCCGTTCATCACCGCGGCGTGCTGGGTGAACTCAGGCGGGGATGCGATGAACCCGCCCAACCGCACCACCCGCTTGACCCGGCCCAGATCGCCGTCGCAGGCCCGGCGCAAATGGGTCAGCACGTTGGTGAAGCACAGCCGGGCGGCGTGCTGGCCCTGCTCGACGCTGACCTCGGCGCCGACCTTGCCGACGACGGCGACCTTGCCGTCCACCGCTGGGAGCTGGCCGGAGACGACCACCAGGTCGCCAGTCACGACATACGGCACGTAGTTGGCGACCGGCGCCATGGCGGTTGGCAGCTCGATGCCGAGTTCTGACAATCGCGCGTCGATGTTGTTCATTGCAAGGTCCTAGCCGTTGGCTACCAGCCGCAGCCCGGGCCGCCGGGCGCGGCGTTGGGCCGGAAGGTCCATGGGCAGCAGCGGTGCCGCCGGCCTGTCATCCGCCGCGTCCGGCACCCCTTCGGGAACATCGCAGCGCCCAAGGTAGGCGATGGCCAGGTTGCGAAAAACATAGTCGAGGATAGAGGTTGCATGGCCGACATCCGGGTCGCCCTCCACGGGGCCGGCCGGTCCGAACCGGGTCAAGGTGAAGCTGTCCACGTAGTCCTGCAACGCCACGCCGTGCTGCAGCCCGAGGCTGACGGCTGCGGCCAGGCTGTCCATCATGCCCCGCAGCGCCGCGCCCTCACGCGGCAGCGTGACGTGGATCTCGCCCAAGCTGCCGTCGGGATACTCGCCGGTGCGGAGATAAACGCGGTGGCCCCCGACCGCGGCCTTCTGCGTGTAGCCCCGGCGGCGGGCGGGCAGCTCTCGGCGGTGCGGCGGCTGCACCGGCGTGCTGCCTGCGACCGGGCGCGGCGGCATGGCGTGGACAAACGGCGCAACGGCGTCGTGCATCGCCTGGTGCGCCGCCAATCCCGCCGGGGCCAGGACGGGATCGCCCCCGAGCAAACGGGCCAGCGCGGCCTCGGCCGTCATGCCT
>CALMAB010000112.1 GCA_937858325.1 uncultured Acetobacteraceae bacterium | reverse complement strand
GGGCATGGGGCTGCGGCTGTGGATACGGTGGCGCTCTTTCCAGAGGATGCCGCGCAGCCGCCCGGGCGGGCAGGCGGTCCCCGGCGCCGCCAGCACCCGGCTCAGCGCCAGGTAAACGAGCGCCAGCGCGCCGCCGGCGAGCGCCACATCCAGCAGCATCACCCCTGAAAGGCCTGGCGGCACCAGCACTCCGCAAGCCGCCAGCAGTTTGACATCGCCTCCGCCCATCCAGCCGCGCCGCCAGCAAAACCCGGCGCCAAGCAGGATCAGGACGCAAGCTAGCAGGCCCAAAGCGAGGCCGCCGTCCAGCGTCCTAATGCCGATGCCGAGCGCGAACAACGCCGCAGGCATCCAGTTGGGAATCGTGCGGAACGCGATATCGTTCAGCACGGCCCCCAGCAGGATGGCGGCGCTCACGCTCCCCAGAACTAGGTGTGCAAGCACAGGGAGCCTGTTCCAGAACTGGTTAGAAACATGCCCTGGATGGTCGGTTATCTATTTGCCGTGCTTACAGCGTTCGACGCCCGCTGAAATGCAGTGCTGAGGTTAGTACCGAGGGTGGTGACCGCGGTGATGATCACGACGGCGATCAACGCGGCAATGAGGCCGTATTCAAGTGCAGTCACGCCCTTTTTGTCATGCTTCAATTCCAATAGCGTGTTCAGATATTGTAACATATATCCCAGACTCCTCGTGGTGGAAATCAATGATATAAGGAAACAACCTATGCAGAAACGCTAGGGTTATTTTGTTATTTTCTTGTAAAGAATTGTTATGTTTGGCTGAACCGTCAGCACGAGGACGCATGGATCACCGCCGTGTCGTCCGCGTAAAACCGGCACCAGTGCGGCATGGCATCCAGCAGTCCGATTGCAGGATTGTTCGGCGCAAAGATGGTCCAGCGTATTCCGTATTCACGCAACGCCGTCTCAAGCACTGTCCTGTTTGGCCGGGTGATCCCTGCGTACTGCCGCAGGAAAGCTCCGCCATACATGTCTGCCCGGCCGTCAATGAACGGTCGGATATGGGCAAAAATCATGTAAGAACCGAAATTCCACTCGTTGAGTACTGGCTGAGCCACGAGGTCCGGCGGTACGTGCGCGAGGGCGGTAACGGGAGACATAGGGCTGTCGCCCCGCACGACCGGCAACAGCAGCCGCAACGCGACGAGCCCGGCCATGGCCGCCAGACTGCCTGCCCGCCAACGCCCAACGCGCCATTCTGGCTGGTTGGGCGGTAGGACGACGCTCAGTGGCTCGGCAATCAGCAGCGGAACAACCAGGCCGACCAACATCTGGTGGCGCGCATGGTGCAATGCCATGTGCAGCAAGCCCAAGAGGATCAGCAACCGGATGAGCGGCAACCGTGCCCCCCGAGTAAACGTAAAATACAATCCAACGATCAGCACCGCCTCCAGTGGCTGGAGACCATTGAAATAAACCGGCTGCCACTCACCAATCATCGACAGTTCCGCCATTCCTGTGAGTTGGAAGGGGAACAACAAACCATCGACCCCGTGTGGCGTCAGCAGTGCAGCAGCGGTCGCGGCAATCAAAAATCCTCCCCAGCCTACCAGCGCCGTGCGCCATGCCGCTGGTCTTGCCAACACCGCCTCAAGCGTCAGCGGCAAGGTGAGGAACAGTCCGAACATGAAACTTCCATGCAGGTTGGCCCACAAGCACATCACCGGCAGCAGACGCCAGGACGGTGGCCGCCCCATGCTTCGGGCGATAAACAATCCGGCGACCCATGCTTCAAGAGTCGGCAAGGCCAGGATATGCGGTCGTGCGAAGAAAAGAGGGGTAATGCAAGCCACCGCAAGCAGTAGCAGCAGCACGCTTGCATCGGCTGGCAGCCAGCGCCCGAGATGGCGGCCAAGCTGAAAGAAGGTGAGCGCCATTGCTGCTGCGGTCAGCACGACAACGCCGCTCAATCCTCCGGCCCGGAACGCTACCGCCATCAGGATCTCGGACAACCACTCATGCGCCACCCAAGGCGTGCCGGGGCGACTGAAAGAGAATGGGTCAGAATGCGGGATCGCATGATGGGTGATCATCCAGTCACCCGCGGTCACATGCAGAAAGGTGTCGCCGTCGTCGATCACCCCCGGAGTGAATAGAGTAAGCGCGAGTACGGCGATGGCCGCGATCCACGGGGGGCTGATGGCCGACATACGTAGCGGCTTCGATTCGGAAACTGACTGCTGGAGCATACCGCTACCTATACATTACGATTCCGTATAGAAAGGCATATGTGGGTGGGGACAGGTCGATCATGGTAGGAAACTGTTGAGAAATCTTGGCATGCTATCCTCCAGGGTGGCGGCGCTTCACGCATGCAGACCTTCCGGCCCCCCGATGCGCCAAGGGCGTCGAGCCGTCACTCCCCAAGCTGCTGCACGGAACCAAGCATGACCCCCGCCGGGCCGCGGCCCGCCGGTCCCGCATTGCGCGCAGGCGCAAAAGGATGCCGAACCTGCCCAACGAAGCCCTTGGGAAAATGCGGATCATCCACCCCGTAGCGGTCGGGACGCTGTTCCAGGGGCAGGTAGAACGTCCCGAACAGGAGGTCGAACAGCGGAAAGGTGCCGGCGAAGTTGCTGCTCCCGCCGCGCTCCGCGCTCGTGTGGTGCCACCGGTGATAGACCGGGCTGACCAGTATGTAGCGGAACACCCCGAAATCCCAGTCGAGGTTGGCATGCACCAGCGCCGAGGAGCCGACCGTCCACGGCATCAGCCAGACCAGCACCTCGGGCGGGATGCCCCCCAGCAGCATGACGACGTCCGCCAGGATGCCGTGCAGGATTTGATCGACCGGGTGGAAGCGGCTCGCCGAGGTCCATTCCAGGTGCTCGGACGAGTGGTGCACGGCGTGGAAGCGCCACAAGCGCGCGCTGTGGAACAGGCGGTGCGTCGTGTACATGACGAGGTCGTTGCCCAGCAGGTAAAGCGCCACCTGCGGCCAGAATCCCAGGCGCGCGAGCGGCCCGAGACCTTCGGAAAAGAAACGGTCGAGGCCATCGGGATCGGTGATTCCGTAGAGCGCAGCGATGCCGAGGACGAGCATCGTGGTATGCGCGTATCGGTAAAGCAACTGCGGCACGATTGCCCAGCAAAGGTCGGTCGAAAGGTCCGGCTTGCGCCACCACGGCGGCGCCTTGTTGCAGGCGGCGGCCCCCATCGAGAGCGCCGTGAAGGCCACGGCCAGCACGAGGAGGTTGCGCAGGGCCGGCCAGGTGGCGGCGGCGAGCTGGATGAGGATCGTCTGGAGGGTCGGCATGGCGGGACACCGTTCAGCCGGCCGCGCGGCCGGTCGCCGCGCGGATTTGCGCCACGGCCGCACTGACCTTGAGCGCCATCAAGGCGTCGCCCCGGGCGGCCGTCGAACGGCGCGGATCGCCGACCACGCCCAAGCCGGCGAATGACGAGGGGCTTGCGGGAAGGCGCGAAAGATCGACGCCGCCGGGGTGGACGGCCATCAGTTCCGAAGTGTCGGAAATCGTCGCGTGCTCGCCGATGGCGGCGCTGGACTCGCCTTGCGCCCGCAGAAAGGCCGTTTCCGCGGCGTCGGCATAGTAGGAGTCGATGGCCAGGACCTGCGGCGCGCCGCCCCACTCGGCGCCCAGCCTGGCGGCGGTCTCGGCCTGCCCGGCGAGCGAGGGGCCATGGTCGGCGACGAAGCAGATGGCCTTGAAGCCGGCCAGCTTGAGGCTGCGGGCGATGCCCTCGAGCACAGCCGCGAACACGGGGCCGGGCACGCCCACCGTTCCGGGAAAGGCCAGGTTGCCCGTGGGCGGGTCGTAGCCGCCCTGGGGCACGTAGGACACGACGGGGGCCACCAGGGCGTCGCCAAGCTCGGCGGCGATCCGGCGCGCGGCCCAGGCGACGATGCGGTCATGCTTGCCGATGACCATGTGCGGGCCGTTCTGTTCCAGCCCGCCGCTGGGCACGATGGCGGTGTCGAACCCGGCCTGGATGGCGTCGCGCACCTCCACCCAGGTCATGTCGGCGATCTCGCGCGTCATCGACAGGGCACGGGCCGGCTGCCGCTGCCCGGCGGCCACCGCGCCCAGGGCGCCGAACCCGGCGAGCGCAAGGTAGCGCCGTCGTATTGAAGAGCCGCCCGCACGCGGGGCGGTCATGGAGAACTGCCCGCCGTTCCTGTGGCCACCCGGCGCCCGCCGAGCCGGAAGCCGATGCCGGTCAACAGAAGGCCACGGCGACAAGGGCAAGGAACACGGCGGCCATTATGTTTTGACATCAAAATGGTATTAGCACGATCCGTTGCCGGTACCCATCCCATTCTCCTGGCCTGCCCCGGCCAGACGGCACGCGCTGCGTTTCCCGGACCGCTTTTGCCCTTGCGTCCCCGCGCGAGCTGTCCTGCGATACTAACCATGACCCAAGCCCCCTCCGCCCTATGGCTCCGCAACCCCCTGGCTATCCTCGCCGATGCCCCGGGCGGCATCGTCGTCGAGGGCGGGCTCATCGTCGAACTGCTGCCCGCCGGCGCCGCGCCGAGCCGGCCTGCCCAGGCCTTCGACGCCAGCCGGCACGTCGTGCTGCCGGGCTTGATCAACACCCACCACCATTTCTACCAAACCCTGACCCGGTGCTTCCCCGCGGCCCTGGACCGCACCCTGTTCGGCTGGCTCACGGCACTTTACCCGGTGTGGGCGCGGCTGACGCCGGAGGCGCTGGACACCGCCGTTTCCGTCGCGATGGCCGAGCTGCTGCTGTCCGGCTGCACCACCACCACCGACCACCACTACGTGTTCCCGCCGGGGCTGGAGGACGCCATCGGCATCGAGGCCGCGGCGGCAGGGCGCCTCGGCCTCCGCGCCGTGCTCACCCGCGGCTCCATGGACCTGTCGCAGCGGGACGGCGGCCTGCCGCCCGACAGCGTGGTGCAGGACGCCGACGCCATCCTGGACGACAGCAGCCGCTTGATCGACCGCCTCCATGACCCGGCGCCGCACGCCATGCTGCAGATCGCCCTCGCCCCGTGCTCCCCGTTCTCCGTCACCACGCGGCTGATGCGGGACACGGCGGCCTTGGCGGACCAGCGGGGCGTGCGGCTGCACACCCATCTCGCCGAAACCGTGGACGAGGCCGCGTTCTGCCAGGACCGCTTCGGCTGCACGCCGCTCGACTACCTGGAGGACTGCGGCTGGCTGCGCCCCGGCACCTGGCTGGCCCACGGCATCCACTTCGGCGCGGAGGAGATCGCGCGGCTCGGGCGCGCCCGGGTCGGGGTGACGCACTGCCCGTGCAGCAACCAGCTTCTCGCCTCCGGCACCTGCCCGGTCTGCGCGCTGGAAGCGGCGGGGGTGCCGGTCGGCTTGGGGGTGGACGGCTCGGCGTCCAACGACGGGTCGAACCTGATGCAGGAAGTGCGGGCGGCGCTGCTGCTGCAGCGCGGGGCGAACGGCATCGGCGCGGTGAGCCACCGCGACGCCCTGCGCTGGGCCACCGAGGGGTCCGCCGACTGCATCGGCCGGCCGGAGCTGGGGCGCATCGCGGTGGGTGCCGCGGCGGATTTGGCGCTGTTCACGCTGGACGAGCTGCGGTTTTCCGGCGCCGGGGACCCGCTGGCGGCGGTGGTGATCTGCGGGGCGTCGCGGGCCGACCGGGTGATGGTGGCCGGGCGCTGGGTGGTGGAGGACGGTGCCATCCCGGGGCTGGATGTGGCCGGGCTGGTGCGCCGGCACGGCGCGGCGGCGCGGCGGCTTGCGGATGGGCCATCATCTGCATGAAAACCAGGCGTTTTGGCTGATTATAGCACAAAGACGCCTTTCATTCCAGCTATCGCCTAGAATTTAGGCGGTACTTGCTGCTGCAATGCCGGGCTGGCGCTCCGCTTGTCCAAGCGGCGGGCTTGGCCGCGTCTCCCATCTGCCGCTCCGACTCCTGGCACAGGGCTTGCTGTCTCTTTTGCGGGAACATGCAACCGTTTCGGAGACAAGCAAAAATGATACATGGCTGGAAGGCGGCAGTGGCCGCCTTGGCATTGACGGCACTGGCGCCCAACAAGGCCCTCGCCTGGGGGATCGATTTCCAGGACACCTATCTCAGCATCCGCTACGTCCCGGAGAACAAGCAGCCGGGCTACCGCAAGGACGTCCCCGAGGTCGCCGGCAACATCGCCTACGCGAACAGCTGGACCTACGGCTCCAACTTCGCCAGCATCGACTTCGAGGACTTCAGCTCCCGCGGCGACCCGGCCAACAGCGTCACCGGCCGCGCCGATTCCAACTCGGCCGAGGTTTACGCGGTGTTCCGCACGGTGCTGAGCGGCAACAAGGTCACGGGCAGCAACATGTTCTCGTTCGGCCCGGTCCGCGACGTGGGCCTGCTGCTCGGCTTCGACTTCGACACCCAGGACGACGCCTTCGCGTCCTACAAGAGGCTGATCACCTTCGGGCCGCAGTTCTCCATCAACCTGCCGCGCGGCTTCCTCAACATCACCCTGGGCTTGTCGAAGGAGTGGAACACCAACGGCTTCCTGCAGAACGGCAACGGCGCCAGCTTCGACCCCGCCTTCACCATCGAGACCGCCTGGGCCTTCCCCTTCGCGGTCGGCCCCGTGCCCCTCAACTTCACCGGCTTCGCCAACCTGATCACCCCGAAGGGCAAGGGCGCCGGGACCGACTACAACCACGGGACCGAGATCCTGCTGCACCCGAAGCTGATGGTCGATGTCGGGGAACTGCTCGGCTACACCCCGAAGAAGATCGAGGCCGGCGTCGGATACGAGTACTGGCACAACAAGTTCGGCGGCGTGCCGCGCTACGTGCCGGGAACGGAGCAGAACTCCGTGTTCGTCGAGGTCGGCTACCACTTCTGACGACTGGCCGGCCCGGCGCAACCGCCAGGGTCCGGCGGCGTTGGGTCATGTTGATCCACCATGGGGCTTGGGTCCATGCCCGCCCCATTCGCGAGGAGGATTTCTAATGCCGGTCAAATTGCTATGGGCCACGGCCTTGGCCTTCGGCCTGTCCAGCGGCCTTGCCTTTGCCCAGAGCGGGGACCAGACGAGCCGCAGTCCCGTCACGGGCGACTCCGTCCACAAGCCCCAGCACAGGGCGAGCAGCGCCTCAAGGCGCGCGGCGAACATCGCCCGGTCCGACAAGCAGCCGCCGGGCACGGAGAACGGCAACCAGCCGGACCGCGCCGCGGCCGGCGGCGGGGCGCGCTGACCCGCCTGCGGCCTGTGGCGTCTCGGATGGGGCGGCCGGCGTGACAG
>CALMAB010000111.1 GCA_937858325.1 uncultured Acetobacteraceae bacterium | reverse complement strand
CGCGCCGGACCTCGTTGCATTCCCGGAGAGCGAGGCGGACGTGGCCGCCCTGCTCGACTGGGCAAGCGGCGCGAACGTCGCGGTGATCCCCTTCGGGTGCGGCTCCTCCGTGGTCGGCGGCGTCGAGCCGGCGGTGGGCGGGGGCTACGCCGGCGCGGTCAGCCTCGACCTGCGCCGGCTCAACCGCGTGCTCGAAGTGGACAAGGCGAGCCGCGCCGCGCGCATGGAGGCCGGCATCCTCGGCCCGGCCATCGAGGCGGCGCTGAAGCCGCACGGCCTCGCCATCCGGCACTACCCGCAGAGCTTCGAGTTCTCCACCCTGGGCGGCTGGATCGCGACCCGCTCGGGCGGGCACTTCGCCACGCTGCACACCCACATCGACGACTTCGTCCAAAGCGTCCGCACCGTGACGCCGGCGGGCGTCATGGAGTCGCGCCGCCTGCCCGGCTCCGGCGCCGGGCCAAGCCCGGACCGCATGGTGATCGGCTCGGAGGGCGCGCTCGGGGTGATCACCGAAGCGTGGATGCGGCTGCAGGACCGGCCGCGCTTCAAGGACGGCGCCGTGTTCGGCTTTCCCGACCTGTTCGCCGCTGCCCGGGCCGTGCGCGCCGTGTCCCAGGCCGGGCTGTACCCGTCCAACCTGCGCGTCATCGACAACAACGAGGCCGGCATCTACGGCGTCAACGACTACGAGGAAAGCCTGCTCATCCTGGGCTTCGAGTCCGCCGACCATCCCGTCGAGGCATGGATGGCGCGGGCCGTCGAGCTGGTCCAGGACCATGGCGGCCGGCGGCACCCCGACGAGGGCGCGGGCCTGCGCTGGCGCACGGCATTCATCCGCATGCCCTACGCCCGCGAGCTGACGGTGCCGGCGGGCGTGATTAATGACACGTTCGAGAGCGCGGTGACGTGGGACCGGTTCGAAGCGTTCCACACCGCCGTGCGCGCGGCGACCGAGGAAGCTTTGAGGGAGGCGACCGGCGGCCGGGCCGGCATCGTATCCACCCGCTTCACCCACGTTTACCCGGACGGCCCGGCGCCCTACTACACCTTCAACGTGCGCGGCACGCCGGGCCAACTGATCGAGCAGTGGCGGCACATCAAGACCCGCGCCTCCGACGCGCTGATCGCGGCGGGCGGGACGATCACCCACCACCACGCGGTCGGGCGCGACCACATGCCGTGGTATCGCGAGCAGCGGCCCGCCTTGTTCGGCCGGGCGCTCGACGCGGCCAAGGGCGCGCTCGACCCGGCCCGGATCCTCAACCCGGGCGTCCTGGTGCCGTGAGGGGGCGTCGCGGGTCCCGGGTCCCAGCTTCCCGGGCGGCGCAAAAATGGTTTGATTGCGCAAGAGACGCCGCTGGGGCCAATGTTCGGTTGATGCCTTCGTTGAAACATCCGGATCACGGTTGAACCCATGCCCGATACCCTGCCCCGGCACAGCGCCGCCCCCGACACCCGGCCGAGCACGGCCTATTTGTCCGGCATCCAAGCCCTGGTGCAGCTCCCGATGCTGCAACAACGGCGCGACGCGCAGGCCGGGCTGGACACGGCCGGCTTCATCTCGGGCTACCGCGGCTCGCCGCTGGGCGGCTACGACCAGGCGCTGTGGCGGGCCAAGAAAGAACTGGCCGAGCACCGCGTCCACTTCCAGCCCGGCGTGAACGAGGACCTTGCCGCTACAGCCGTCTGGGGCACGCAGCAGGTCGGCCTGTTCCCCGGCGCCAAGCACCAGGGGGTGTTCGCCCTCTGGTACGGCAAGGGACCCGGCGCGGACCGCAGCGTGGACGTGTTCAAGCACGCCAACGCCGCCGGCACGGCGCCATACGGGGGCGTGCTGGCGGTGGTCGGCGACGACCACGGCGCCAAGTCCTCCTCCTTGCCCCACCAAAGCGACCACGTGTTCAGCGCCGCCATGATCCCGGTGCTGAACCCTTCGGACGTGCAGGAATTCCTCGACTTCGGCCTGCACGGCTGGGCGATGAGCCGCTTCTCCGGCTGCTGGGTCGCCATGAAGGCCATCGCCGACACGGTTGAAACGAGCGCCGCCGTGGCCGTGGACCCGCACCGGGTCCTGACGCGCGTGCCGGACGACTTTCCCCTGCCGCCCGGCGGCTTGAGCATCCGTTGGCCGGACCAGCCGCTCGACCAGGAGCTGCGGCTGCAGCGCTACAAGGTCTATGCCGCGATGGCCTACGCCCGGCTGAACGGCCTCAACCGGGTGGTGATGGGCGGCCCGCGCGGCCGCTTCGGCATCGTCACCACGGGCAAGAGCTACCCCGACGTGCGCCAGGCGCTCGACGCGCTCGGCATCGACGACGCGCTCGCCGCCGAGATCGGCCTGCGGCTGCTCAAGGTGGGGATGCCCTGGCCGCTCGACGCGGAGGGCGTCCGCCACTTCGCCGCGGGGCTGGAGGAGATCCTCGTCGTCGAGGAAAAGCGCCAGCTCATCGAGTACCAGCTCAAGGAGCAGCTCTACAACTGGCGCGAGGACGTGCGCCCCCGCGTGGTGGGCAAATACGCCGAGACCGGGGAATGGGAGCTGCCGATGAGCGAGTGGCAGCTCCCCGCCGCCGGCGAGCTGACGCCCGCGGTGATCGCCCGGGTCATCGCCCGGCGCATCGCGCCCTTCCACACCAGCGAGCGCATCCGCGAACGCCTGGAGTTCCTGGAGTCCAAGGAACGGGCGCTGGCCGGGCCGCGCACGGGCGCGCTGCGGGTGCCGCACTACTGCTCCGGCTGCCCGCACAACACCAGCACCAAGGTGCCGGAGGGCAGCCGGGCGCTGGCCGGCATCGGCTGCCACTACATGGCGCTCTGGCTCTACCCCGGGCAAACCCAGACCTTCAGCCAGATGGGCGGCGAGGGCGTGCCCTGGGTGGGGCAGGCCCCGTTCACGGAAACCAAGCACGTCTTCGCCAACCTGGGCGACGGCACCTACGAGCATTCCGGCCTGCTCGCCATCCGCCAGGCGGTCGCGGCGAAGGTGGCGATCACCTACAAGATCCTGTTCAACGACGCCGTGGCCATGACCGGCGGGCAGCCGGTCGAGGGCGGCCTCACCGTGCCCCGGATCGTCCGCCAGGTCGCGGCGGAGGGCGTCGAGCGCATCGTCGTGGTGGCCGACGACCCCGGGCGTTATGGGCGCAAGCCCGACCTGCCGCCGGGCGTGCCCTTGCGGCACCGGCGGGACCTGGACGCGGTGCAGCGCGAACTGCGCGAGTATCCCGGCGTTTCGGTCCTCGTGTACGACCAGGTGTGCGCCGCCGAGAAGCGGCGCCGGCGCAAGCGCGGCCGGATGCCCGACCCGGCGCGTCGGGTCATCATCAACGACCGGGTGTGCGAGGGCTGCGGCGACTGCTCGCGCACGTCCAACTGCATGTCGGTGGTCCCGGTCGAGACCGAGTTCGGCCGCAAGCGCGAGATCGACCAAAGCTCGTGCAACAAGGATTTCACCTGCATCGAGGGTTTCTGCCCCAGCTTCGTCACCGTGGAAGGCGGCCAGCTCCGCCGCGGCCGCGCGCTGGACCCTGTGGGCGGGATGGGCGCCTCGGGCGGCCTCGCCTCCACC
>CALMAB010000110.1 GCA_937858325.1 uncultured Acetobacteraceae bacterium | reverse complement strand
GTGTCCGGGTCGGTCATCCACATCGACGAGGCGGGCCGCGAGCTTGGCCCAATGGTCGTGATGTCCTCGCCCGACCGCGCGGACCCTTTGGCCTACCCCCAGCAGGAGCCCTACCTCATCCACCCGTTCCTGATGATGCGCCGCGCGGCGGTGCAGGCGGTGGGCGGCTACCGCTACGTGTTCCATGCGGAGGACACGGACCTTTACTGGCGGCTGCAGGAAACGGGGCAGCTGGCCAACATGCCGGACCTGCTCGGCCGCTACCGCATCCACGGCCAAAGCGTGACGAGCGCGTCCACGCTCAACGGGCGGGTCGCCGCGATGAGTTCGCAGCTGGCCGGGATTTCGGCCATGCGGCGCCGGGCGGGCCGGCCGGACATCGCGTTCCCGAAATCGGCCTTGGCCGAATACGCGCAGGCGCGGACCCTGAAGGGCATCGTGCGGCTGGGCAGCCGTGGGCTGGACGGGGAGGAGGCGGCGCGGCTCGCGACGGCAACCTCGGCCAAGATCCTGGAGCTGACGGGATACCGTCCCTACGAGCTTGACGAGGAGGACTGCGCCTTTATCCGCGCCTCCATCATGCGCGCGCTGCCGTCGATGACGCCGGAGGACCGGGCCGTGTGCGTGCGGATGCTTTCGGGGACCGCCGCGCGGCTTGCGGCGCAGGGCCAGGTGTCCGCCTCCCTGCGGATGTCGCCGGTCCGGCTTTACCCGCTCGTCGCCGCCCGCCTGGTGCTGCGCACGGTGCTGCCAAGCTCGCTCCGCGTCGCGATGCGCCGGGCGGTCGGCCGGCCTGCGATGGTGAAGTAGGGCCGCATCCGGCGCCCGTTGGCCTAATAGATCTTCCACCCCTCCGTGCCGTGCCGGGTGAAGTGGCAGGTCATGACCTGCCCCTCCTGGCGGCGCAGGGCGCGGATCACATCGACGCGCCGCTCGGGAACGACCAAGACCGTCAGGAAGCCGCCGCCGCCCGCCCCGGAAATCTTGCCCGCCCGCGCCCCGGCGTCGAGCGCCGCCTGCACCAGCAGGTCGATTGGCTTGCTGCTGACATTGTCGGCCAGCCGCTTCTTGGCGTCCCAGGTTTCCCTCATGCAGGCGGCGAAGGTGTCGAAGTCGCCTTTCAGCAGGCACTCCTTCATGCGGAACGCGTCCGCCTTGATCGCGTGCATCGCGTCCAGCGTGGTGCCGCTGTGGTGCACGAGGTTGTCGGTCTGCTGCTTGATGATGCGGGCCGACGACCGCGACACGCCGCTGTTGAACAGGACCAAGGAGGTTTCCAGCTCCGAGATGATCCAGTTCTTGACGCGCAGCGGGTTGACGATCACCCGGTCGTCCCCGTGGAATTCCATGAAGTTCACGCCGCCGAAGGTCGCCGCATACTGGTCCTGCCGCCCGCCGCCCAGCCCGGCGTCGATCCGCTCGATCTCGAACGCGAGGTGCGCGATCTCGTACTCGCCGAGCGGCAGGTTGAGCCATTCCACGAACGCCTTGACCAAGGACACCACCATGGTCGAGGAGGTGCCGAGGCCCGAACCCGGCGGCGCGTCGCAGAAGGTGGTGATCCGGCACGGCAACGGCCGCCCGCCGTTGAACTGGGTGACGATGCGGCGGTAAACGGCGCGGTGCAGGACCAGCGGGCCGGCAAGCTCCATGGCGTCCTCCGCCGGGCACTCGCTTTCGCTGTCGATGTCGGGTGCCGAGATGGAAACGCGCCCGTCCGTGGTCGGCTCGATGATGGTGTAGGCGTAAAGGTCGATGGTGATGTTCAGCACCGCCCCGCCGAACTGGTCGCAATAGGGCGACACGTCGGTGCCGCCGCCGGCAAGGCCCAGGCGAAGCGGCGCGCGGGAGCGTATGATCATGGGACCGCCTCTTGTTGGATCAGGCTTTCGCCGGGCAGACTCAGGCGGAAAGCAGGGACGGCCAAGCCCTGCCACACGATCAGCAACGGCCTGATGGGTGCCTGAAACGCTTTCATGATGGAGCTTCGGGCAATCGAATGCAAACTGCAACGGACGCCGCGCATTCAGTCCCGGAGCGTGACGGTGCGTCAACCCCGCCCGATGCGGCGCCGGTCATCTATCAACTGACGTGCCGCCGGCGTGACCGGCGCCGCCGCCCGGGGCCGATGGTTGAAATCCACCTCGGCAACGTGCATTAGCAAACCATGTTCCAGCGCCGATTCGTCGGATCGGACCGGGCGCGTGGCGCCATCGCCGGGGGCGCCCGGCGCGGCTGATCGAGGAAGGGGGCGAGTAGGATGGCGCCATTGCGCAAGTGCATCGCCACCGTGGCGCTGAGCGGCACCTTGCCGGAAAAGCTGGAAGCCGCCGCCGCCGTTGGTTTCGATGGCGTGGAGATCATGGAAGCGGACCTGCTGTCCTTTGACGGCTCGCCCGCCGACGTGCGGCGCATCGCGGACAGCCTGGGCCTCGGCATCGACCTGTATCAGCCGTTCCGCGACTTCGAGGCGATGCCGGACCCCGCCCGCGCCCGCAACCTGGACCGCGCCGAGCGCAAGTTCGACCTGATGGGCGCGCTGGGCGCCGAGACCATGCTGGTGTGCAGCAACACCCAGCCCGCGGCGCTTGACGACGACGCCCGGGCCGCCGCCGACCTGCGCGAGATGGCGGAGCG
>CALMAB010000109.1 GCA_937858325.1 uncultured Acetobacteraceae bacterium | reverse complement strand
GTAGGTGTAGACGACGGTGTTCTGGATGTTGCTGTGGCCGAGCCAGTCCTGGACGAAGCGCAGGTCGGCGCCCGCCTCCAGCAGGTGGGTGGCGATGGAGTGCTTGAGGCAGTGGAAATGGCGCTTGGCCACGGGCAGGTCGGCGATCTCACCATACTTCTTCATCAGCCAATCCAGAGTGCGCCGCGCGATCGGGTCGCCCCGGTTGCTCGGGAACAGCACCGGTGAGGGGGGCTGCTCGCGCTCGCGCAGCCAGGCCCGGACCGCCTTGGCCTCGTCGGGCTGCAGCGGGTGCGCGCCGGAGTGGCTGCCCTTGAGCCGATGCACCATCAGGCGCAGCGTCCGGAGATCGAGGTCCTCGACGCGTAGCAGGCCCACCTCGCTTGCACGCAGCCCATGGCGGTAGGCGAGCAGGAACAGCGCCCGATCCCGGACGCTCCCGCGCGTGGCAGCGATCAGCCGGCCAAGCTCGTCGAGGGTCAAGAAGCGGATCGTGTCGGTGCGCGGCCGCGGCATGGGACAAACCTACACCAGCCGGAACTGCCCGAAATAGCTGTTCTGGGCAGTTCTGCGGACAGGCGCTCAAGCAGGAACTGGCGAAACTGGCCGTTCGTCAGCCCTCGCATTTCACTGTAATGAGCAGTTCAGCCGAGGCCGCCCTGGCATTGTTCCCGCACAACCGCCCTCCCAGCCCGGAACGGCAGCCAATGGCACGGCTGTTGGGAACGGGCCGATGTGGAACGCCGGCTATGGCAAGCGAAGGGCCGAACGCACCGCCGCGCGCCCGGCGTTCTCGACTTCCCGCGTCACCTGTCATACTGGCCGCAGCGTGGATCGCTGACCACCCGGTTGGTGGCATGCAGCAGGCCGTCGCCACGCCGCTGTAGTGCCAACGGCGCCTGGGTCAGGTACGTGCCGCCGTTCAGGGCTTCGTCGAGAATGCAAACGGTCACGTCGTCGCCCTCGCTCCCGAGCACCGTGATCCTGAACAGCCATGCGTGATCGGGTGGATACACGTCCACGCTGCCCGCCTCGCCTTCCGTCGGGACGACCTGCGTGAACCCATGCTGGGCAAAGGTCCTCGCACCGGGTCTCGACTGAGGGCGCAGGGAGTTGGGGAATGACATGACATCAAGGTCCTTGGCGACCTGCGACGGCGTGGGCGCCGCCGACCAACAGGCCGGCGGCGCAAGCACCATCGCCATGGTGGCGATGGTGCAGGGGAGGAAGGCGCGCTTCATGTCTTCTCTGACCGAAACCTAGTGACGCTCCGCAGGCTTTGGAAGCCTGTTGGCTTGTATGTCTTGTTCCAACAACCCGGCCTCAAGCTGCCGCCTGGTTCGATACTTATCGCCGAAGTTCATCAGGTTTCTGTAGGCACCCTGCCAGTCGCCGTCCGTCACCTGCTTCCAAAAATTCGTGCCATAAAGCTGATTGCCATACTGATGATAGATATCAGCAAGCACGGTCTTGGTATTGCCGGGAAGGTCAGAGAACGTAGCTGCTCATCTTCTTCAGTCGATCTGGGGTGTTTGACGCTGCGCATGAGGCGGCTTGACGTGACCCTGGCGCCTGGGATTCAAGGCTGGGATGACCGAGCTTCCTGATCTCAGCCGGCTGACGCACGACGAGAAGGACGCGCTGATCCGGGCGCTATGGGCGCAGGTCCAGACACTGGCGGCGCGGGTGGCAGGGCTGGAAGCAAAGCTCGGAGGGCCTCCGAAGACGCCGGACAACTCCAGCCTGCCGCCTTCCAAGGGCAAGAAGCCGAACCGGGCGGAGAAGCTGCCGCGCCGTGGCCCGCGCCCGGGCAGCCTGGGCCGCATGGGTGGTGGACGGGCGTTGACCGAGAACCCTGACGAGACTGTCGTTGCTTGGCCGGTGCGGTGCGCGCACTGCCAGGCGGCGCTTGGTGACGCGGACCATGTCCTGCACGGGCGCTACGACAAGATCGACCTGCCCCAGGTTGCGCCCGTGGTGACGCGGGTGGAGCGCTATGCTGCTCGGTGCGGGTGCTGCGGGGCCACGACGCTGGCGCTGGTGCCGGAGGGGCTGGAACCGGGCACGCCGTTCGGCGTGGGCATCATGGCGCTGGCCATGTATCTGCGCTTCGTGCATGCGGTCAGCTACCAGCGGCTGAGCCGGCTGTTGGGCGAGCTGTTCGGCCTGGCCATCAGCGAGGGGGCGCTCGACGCCGCGTTCCGCCGGGGCAAGCTGCACGTCGATGCCGAGGTCGCCAGCATCCTGGCCCGGCTGCGCCGTGCCCGCGTGGTGTGCTCGGATGAGACCAGCGTGCGCGTCGATGGCCGCACCTGCTGGAACTGGGTGTTCCAAAACGACGAGGTGGTGATCCATGTCATTCGCCGCAGCCGTGGCGCGGGCGTGGTGGCCGAGGTGCTGGGCGGGCACCGGCCGGCGCTGTGGGTGTCCGATCTTTACGGCGCACAGCAGGGCCATGCCGAGGAGTGGCAGATCTGCTTGGCGCACCAGCTGCGCGACTGCACCTACGCCATCGAGGCCGGCGACGCCGTGTTCGCGCCGCGCATGAAGGCGCTGCTGCTGCGCGCCGTCGTGCTCGCGCGACGCCACCGCAACCTGGCCCCGAGCACCCGGCGCGAATACCGCCGGCGCCTCGAATGTGCCCTCGATGCCGTCATGGCATTGGCGCCCACCCACCGCGACGGCCAGCGCCTGCGGAAGCGCTACGGCAAGCTCCGCTCGCACCTGTTCACCTTCCCCGACCATCCCGAGCTGCCGGCCGACAACAACGGGTCCGAGCGCGAGCTGCGGCCCACCGCCACCTACCGCAAGGTCACCGGCGGGTTCCGCTCCGATTGGGGTGCCGACCTGTTCGCCGGCGTGCGCTCCGTCATCGGCACCGCCGCGCGCCGTGGTGTGGGCGCCTACCAGGCTATCCAGCAAACCTTGCGCGGGCAGGCCATCACCTACCCGGGTTGAGCAGAGACCGACGTGGCGGCCAGCGCGCAGCGTGCCGAAGTCCACGTGCGCGAAGCGTGCTCGTCCTACCAAACGCCGATCTATTACGGCCTGTAACGCTTCGGCTTGGAGCGGGTCGCGGCGCTCATCGCGGCCGACTTCCCGACCCGGATCTACTACCTATCCCACCCGCACAACGCCTTTGACACGCACGTCACGCAGGCGGACACGCACGCGCGGATCCTGAAGTACACGTCGGACCACATCGCGGCGTTCCTGCAGGACATGGACCGGCTCGGCCGCGGAATCGACGTGGCCGTCATGGCGTTCAGCGAGTTCGGACGCTGCATGGCGGAGAACGCGAACCTCGGCACCGACCACGGCACGGCGGGACTGGCTTTCGTCGCTGGAAAGAAGGTCAAAGGCGGACATTATGGCACGGTGCCGAGCCTGACCGACCTCGACGACGGCAACATGCGCCACACGACGGATTTCCGGCGCCTTTACGCGAC
>CALMAB010000108.1 GCA_937858325.1 uncultured Acetobacteraceae bacterium | reverse complement strand
CTGCAAGGGCAAGGCCTCGGCCTGCCGCGTGCTGCCGGGCGGCGCGACCGCGGCCGAGGGGGCGGCGGCCTTCGTCAACCCGCTGATCGCGCTCGGCATGGTGGAAACCATGCGCGCCGAAGGGCACGCGGCGCTCGCGCACACCGCGGCGGCGTCCAACCTGGGCCAGATGCTGAACAGGATCTGCCTCGCCGACCGCATCCCGCTGGTCAACGTCGTCCGCAGGTCCGAGCAGGCGGCCCTTCTGCGGAGCGCGGGCGCGGCGCACGTGTGCGACGCGGGCGGACCGGCGTTCATGGAGCAGCTCGTCGCGGCGCTCCGGGCGACGGGCGCCACGCTGGCCTTCGACGCGGTCGGCGGCGGACGCCTGGCGAACGACTTCTTGAGCGCCATGGAGGCGGTGGCCGGTACCGGGGCGCCATACAGCCGCTACGGGTCGGACAGCCGCAAGCAGGTGTACATCTACGGCAACCTGGACCTCCGGCCCACCGAGCTGACCCGCAGCTTCGGCCTGTCATGGAACGTCGGCGGCTGGCTGCTCACCCGCTTCCTGGAGCGGGCCGGCGCGGAAGCCGGGGCGCGGCTGCGCGCCCGCGTCGTGTCCGAGCTGAAAACGACCTTCGCCAGCCGCTACGCCGAAACGGCGTCGCTCATGGACCTGCTCGACCTCGACGTGCTCAGGCGCTGTCACCGGAAGGAGACGGGGGGCAAGCTCCTCGTCAACCCGAGCCTCGACCGGTGACGTGCGCCGCGCGGCGGACAGGCTTGTTCGTGCACGGCGGCGGCCGGATCGTCGCCATGGCGGACGAGCTGGGCGCCCGAAATCCGCGCCACGCCGCTTCGCCGTTGCCCAGGCGCCTCGCCGCCCAAGGCCGGCGCTTGGCCGCCTCGGGCATACCTATTCTCTAAGATAAGGCGGATTGACAAGCTAATGCGGCGCTTGGAATGATACCGTAAATCTTAAAAAGCTGACCCAACCAGCGGCGGCCTGGCCGCGCGAGACCCGGAGGAGGAAACGCCATGGTCACGACGCCATTCCCAGCCGTGGGCGCAGCCGACAGGCCCCGCGCGGCCCGTCGGACGTCGCTGAAGCTGCTGTACGGCGTCGGCTCCGTCGCCTACGGCGTCAAGGACAACGGCTTCCAGGTGTTGCTGCTGCTGTTCTACAACCAGGCGCTGGGGCTGGACGCGCGGCTCGCAGGACTTGCGATCATGGCCGCGCTGCTGGTGGACGCCCTTGTTGACCCGATGATCGGCTACTGGTCGGACCGCCTGCGCTCGCCCTGGGGCCGGCGGCACCCGTTCATGTACGCGGCCGCCGTCCCAGTCGCCCTGTCTTACCTGCTGCTGTTCTCGCCGCCGGGCGGCCTCGGCCAGACGCGGCTGTTCCTTTACCTCCTGGCCGTGTCGGTCGCCGTGCGCGTGCTGATCTCGTTCTACGAGATCCCGAACTCGGCGCTGGTGGCGGAGCTGACGGACGGCTACGACGAGCGGACCGCCTTCCTGAGCGTCCGCTACTTCTTCGGCTGGATGGGCGGCCTCACGATGTCCGTGCTGGCGTTCTCCGTGTTCCTGCGGGCGGACGCGGCGCATCCCTCGGCCCAGTTGGACATCGCCGGCTACGGCCGCTACGGCGTGGCGGCCGCGGCCATCATGTTCGCTTCCATGCTTGCCTCCTCGCTCGGGACGCACGCGGCGGTGCGTCCGCTCGAAGGCCGGGCCGGGCGCACGCGGGCGGGTCGGAGCGTGTTCGCCGAGGTCTGGTCCACGGTCGGCAGCCGGTCGGCCGTGACCTCGCTTCTGGCGGGCACGGCGATGATGCTTGCAACCGCCCTGAGCTTCGCCTTGGGCGCCTACTT
Organism: uncultured Acetobacteraceae bacterium; assembly: GCA_937858325.1. Lineage (GTDB taxonomy): Bacteria > Pseudomonadota > Alphaproteobacteria > Acetobacterales > Acetobacteraceae > CAHJXG01. The sequence goes on along the minus strand of CALMAB010000108.1, from coordinate 6,096 downwards.
CTACATCTACGCCTACGGCCTGTCGCCCGGACAGATCTCGGCCCTGGTGTCGAGCAGCTTCGTGTCCGCGGCGCTGGCGCTGGTGGTGACGCCGTGGCTGGCGGGGCGCTACGACAAGCGCCGCGCGGCGGCGCTGGTGGCGGTGCTGCTGCTCGTCCTGCTTCCCGCGCCCTTGGCGCTGAGCCTGGCGGGCCTGCTGCCGACGGCCGCCTCGGGCCGGCTCCTGCCGGTCCTGTTCGTCCACGGCGCCGTGCTCACCACCTTCCTGATCGCGGTGCCGATCCTGCTGTCCTCCATGCTGGCCGACGTCGTCGAGGAAGCCGAGCTGCGGACCGGCCGGCGCGACGAGGGCGTGGTCTTCGCCCTGAACACCTTTGCGCAGAAGTGCGCCTCGGGCCTCGGCGTGTTCGGGTCAACGGCGATCCTGGCCGTGGCGCGCTTCCCCGCCCAGGCCCAGGTCGGCGCGGTGCCCGCGGACACGATCACTCGGCTGTCCGTGGCCTTCATCGCGGCCGTCGCGCTGCTCTACGCCCTGAGCCTCGCCTGCATCGTCTTCTACCCGATCAGCCGCGAGCAGCACGCGAGGCACGTCCGGCTGCTCAGCGAACGGAGGGCGGCCGCCGGCGAGGGAGCCGGATAAGCGCGACGGCCTGCCGGGACCGGCACAAGAAAAAAGGGAGAGGCGGACATGCGTTTTGGACGAAGCGTGAGCTGCTCGGCTCGGCGTCTTGCGGCCGTCGCGCTCTGCATCGCCGGCCTGGGCGTCGCGACAAGGGCCAGGGCGCAGGAGATCGAGCCGTTTGCATTCGTGCCGCTGCCGGCCGGAACCAACCTTCTGCTTTGGTACCAGGCATACGGCCATCTCACCGACTACAACGTCGCCCGGGGCCAAACCTTCAAGGACTCGAAGCTTGAGATCAACGCTTCGACGTTCACCTACGAACGCTATTTCGACGTGGCCGGGCATCCTGCGGCGCTGGAAGTTTTCGACACCTTCTCCTCCTACTCGGGAGGCAACGTCGGCGGCCTGCGCCTGGGCAGCGCCTTCGGCTCCACCAACCCGACGGTCGCGGCGGTGATCTGGCCCTACGTCAACACGGCGACCGGAAGCAACGTGTTCCTCGGGGGGTTCCTCAGCCCGCCGCTCGGAAGCTACGACCGACGGTCCCGGATCAACATCGGCGACAACCGCTGGCGGGGCACGCTGCAGCTCGGGCTGACCCAGGCCCTGGGGCCGCGCTTCTCCTTCGAAGCCGCGTTCGACACCCAGTTCTACGGCAACAACAACCGGTATTACCCCGGCAGCACCCGGCTCAGCCAGGACAACACCTACCGCGCCCAGATCTGGGCCAACTGGCGCTGGAACCCGGCGCTCACCACGTCCCTCGGCTACGAGGGCTTCTTCGGCGGCTCGCAGCGGTCGGACGGCGTGTTCAACGGCAACAAGACGGAGGAGCAGCGCCTGCGCGCCAACGCGGCCTACTTCGTGACGCCGGCGCTGCAGGCCATGCTGGACCTCACGCACGACGTCCACGTGACTGGCGGCTACAACCAGGCGTTCGGCGCGCAGATCCGGCTGCTTTACATCTTCTGACCCATGGCACTCAGGCCGGGTTCTGGGACGGGCGTGGCCCGCGCCGGGCCGCGTCAGGTCCGGCCGGCAGGGCGCAGGTCCGGACCCCAGGTGTGGACCGGCGGGTTCTCGCCCGAAAGGACCGAATGGGCGAACCGCTCGCGGACCTCCCGGCTGTCGCCGTGGAACACGTAGAAGCGGTCGGCCAGGACCGCATCCAGGGTGGCGTCGGCGATCTCATCCGGCCCGACGCCGCTGCCCTGGAAGGCGTCGGAGTTCGCCTGGTGCTGCGGGTCGTTCCATTCTCGGTCGCTCCACGGCCGGTCGCCCGCCGGGCGGTTGCGCCAGGACCGGTGGATGTTGGTCGAGACCAGGCCGGGGCACACGACGGACACGCCGATGCGGGTGTTCGCGGCGATCAGCTCCGAATAAAGGGACTGGCTGATGGACAGGCAGGCCGCCTTGGAGGAGGAATACGGCCCGTGCTCGCCCGTGCCGCCGAAGGAGGCGAGCGAGGCCATGTTGACCACGTGCCCCGGCTCGCCCTGCGCGATCAGGATGGGCACGAAGGCCTTGATGCCGTGGACCACGCCCCAAAGGTTCACGTCGAACACCCAGCGCCAGTCGTCAAGCGACATCTTCCAGGTGGGACCGGTGATGGACACCCCGGCATTGTTGACGACGAGGTGCACCCGGCCGAAGGCGTCCAGCGCCGCCCGCGCCAGCGCCTCCACCTCGGCATACCGGCCTACGTCCGTTCGCACGCCGACCGCCTCCACGCCCTTCGCCCGGAGGCCCGCCACGGCCCGGTCGGTCGCCTCCGCCTCGATGTCGGCGATCACGAGCCTCATGCCTTCGCGCCCGAACCGCTCGGCCATGGCGAGGCCGATCCCGCTCGCGCCGCCGGTGATCACCCCTGCCTTGCCGTTCAGTTCCCGCATCGCGCGCACTCCTCAGGCAACCAGGCCGGCCGTGTCATAGGTGCCTTGCGAACCAGTCGAGCGCCAGCTTCAACGCAGGCTCGTGGAACCGGCCGTATATTCCGTAATGGGTGCAGGGGAACGTGTGCCGCTCGGCGACGGCGTTTTGCCTGACGACCTCGAAGGCGGCGGCGCCCTGGAAGGCTGGCGCGTTGTATTCCTCGTTTTCCGCATCGATGAACAGCGTGGGCACGCGGATCCGCTCGGCGTCCTGGAGCGGCGCGTGGCCGAACTGCCGCGCCACGTCCGGCGTGCCGCGCAAGCCCGGCGCCTGGTCCACGCCTTGCGGGATCGGCGGGTCGAGCAGGCCGCGCGCCTTGTCGGCCATGCGCTTGCGGGCAAGCTCGGCATACCAGGCCTCGCGCGGGTGGCCGTAGCCGCCGACCTGCGCCACCACCGCGCGCACGCGGTCCTCGCCGCCCGCCAGGGACACGACATGGCCGCCGCCGTAGCTCGATCCCCAGGCGCCCACGCGGGCCGGGTCCACGCCCGGTTCCGAAAGCAGCCAGGCGAAGGCGGCGCGGATGTCCGCCACCTGGTCCAGCGGGTCCACCACCTCGCGCACCACGCGCACCCGCGCCGTCCGCTCCCCGGCCTGCGTCAGCATCGGCTCGCTGGCGGCGGGGACCAGGCGCCCGTCCGAGCCGCCCCAGCCGCGGTAGTCGAACACGAGGCAGGCGAAACCCGCCTCCGCGAACGGCTTGGCGTACCGCTCCGCCAGGTGCTCCTTCAGCCCGCCCCAGCCGTGGCACAGCAGGATGCCCGGGCGCGGCCCGTCCGCGGCGGAGGGCCTGACCACCTCGGCCGCGAGCCGGGACCCTTCGCTCCAGATCGTGACGGGACGGCGTTCAACCTCGTAGCCCATGATCGCCTTTCAGATTTATGGTATAATCAAATCACCGGACTGACATCCCGTCAACTCAGTAATGTTCAGAAAACCTGTCTGTCCCATGGCGGGCAACGCGGCTTGCGGCGGCCCCATGCCTTGGTCGCGCGCCCTTGCGGCGGTATAGGTTGGTGCAAAAAAACTGCACCACCGTAGGACGGCATGTCGAGCGCCCCAGCCCCCAACCTTTCCGCGGACCAGGACGAGGCTCCCCGTTCCAGCCGCTTCGACCTCCGCAAGGAGAAGATCCTCAACGCCGCCGGCGCGGTCTTCAACAGCCACGGCCTGCGCGACGCGACGCTGGCCGTCATCGCCACCGACATCGGCCTGAACCTCAAGAGCCTCCGCTACTACTTCCAACGGCGGGAGGACCTGGTCGCCGCCGCCTTCATGCGCTCCATCGAGGCGCACCAGGACCTGGTGCAGGACGCCCTCGGCGAGGAGGAGGCAGAAGCGCGCATCCGCCGCTTCGTCGGCGCGTACTTCGACCTCCAAGCGAGCGTGAAGCGCGGCCAACGTCCGGAGTTCGTTCACTTCGGCGACGTGCGCGCCCTGACGGAACCCCATTCGGACGTGGTCTGGGCCGCCTACGGCCGCTTGTTCCAGTCCATCCGGCGGCTGTTCCGCACGCCCCGGCTCACATGGGACCGCGCCCGGCTGAACGCCGCCACGCACATGCTGCTGTCGCAGTTGCTCTGGTCCGTCGTTTGGACCAGCGCATACGCGCCGGAGGACCACGCCCGCGTCGCCGCGCGGTTCTGCGACATCCTGCTCGGCGGCCTCGCGCCCGGCCCGGTGGACCTCCGGCGCTTTTCGGCCTTCCCGTCCGCGCCGGGTCCGGCCTGTTCGACTGCGCCGGGTCCGGCGACGGACCGCCTGTCCCAGGACTCCTTCCTGCGCACGGCGACAGCCCTGATCAACCAGCTCGGCTACCGCGGCGCTTCCGTGGACCGCATCTCGGCGGAGCTGGGCGTGAGCAAGGGCGCATTTTACCACCACAACGACACCCGCGACGGGCTTGTCGTGGCGTGCTTCGAGCGGACCTTCGCGGCCGTGCGCGAGGCGCAGGACGCGGCGCTCGCGGCGGAAACGGACGGGCTGTCGCGCGTCGCCGCCGCTTCCGTGTCGCTTGTGACCCGGCAGATGCTGGACAACGGCGCCCTGCTCCGCACCTCCGCGCTCACCGCCATCGGCCCCGAGCTGCGCGCCCGGATGAGCGGCAGGATGGCGCGGCTGACGCTCCGCTTCGCCGACATGCTGAACGACGGGATGGCGGACGGCTCCGTGCGCGTCCGCGACGTGCGGATCGCCGCCGAGATGATGACCGCGATGATCAACTCGGCCGAGGAGCTCGGCCGTTGGGTGAAGACGGCGACCGCGGACAACGCGGCCGGGCTTTACGTCCGCCCCCTGCTCGCCGGGCTGCTGGCCGACGCGGACGCCTGACGGCCGCCGGCTCCCACGGCTTGCCAGGGACGTGGCCACCTGCCTAAGATGGCATACCGACTTTCTCAAAACCTGAACGTCGCCCCAACATGCAAGGAGGTGCTTATGGCCGAGGCCGTGATCGTCGCCACCGCCCGCACGCCGATCGGCAAGGCCTACCGCGGCGCCTTCAACGACACGCAAGGCCAGGCACTCGCCGGCCACGCGGTGGGCGAGGCCGTGCGCCGCGCCGGCATCGAGCCAGGCGAGGTCGAGGACGTGGTCATGGGCTGCGCCCTGCAGCAGGGCTCGACCGGCATGAACGTGGCGCGGCAGGCGGCGCTCTGGGCGGGCCTTCCGGACAGCGTGCCGGGCATGACGGTGGACCGCCAGTGCGGCTCCGGCCTGATGGCGGTCGCGGCCGTCGCCATGGGCATCGCCGCCGGGGAGATCGGCATCGGGGTCGCCGGCGGCGTGGAGTCGATCTCGCTCGTGCAGAACGAGCACATGAACGGCCACCGCGCCGCCGACCCCGCACTGCTGCAGCGGGCGCCGGCGATCTACATGGCCATGATCGAGACGGCCGAGATCGTCGCCAGCCGCTACGGCATCAGCCGCGAGGCGCAGGACGAGTACGCCCTCCAGTCCCAGCGGCGCACCGCCGAGGCGCAGGCGGCCGGCCGGCTCCGCGCGGAGATGATGCCGGTCACGGCCACGGCCCTGCGGGTGGACAAGGCGACCGGTGAAACGAGCTACCGCGAGGCGACGCTCGACCGCGACGAGGGCAACCGGCCGCAAACCCGGCTGGAGGACCTGGCCGCGCTCAAGCCCGTGGTCGCGGGCGGGCAGCAGGTGGCGAAGGGCGAGTTCATCACCGCCGGCAACGCTTCGCAGCTTTCGGACGGCGCGGCGGCGCTGGTGCTGATGGAGCGCGGCGAGGCCGAGCGCCGGGGCCTGTCGCCGCTCGGCGCCTTTCGCGGACTTGCCGTCGCCGGCTGCGCGCCCGACGAGATGGGCATCGGCCCGGTGTTCGCGGTGCCCCGCCTGCTGGAGCGCCACGGCCTGACGGTGGACGACATCGACCTTTGGGAGCTGAACGAGGCGTTCGCGAGCCAGGTGCTGTACTGCCGCAACAAGCTCGGCATCCCCAACGACCGGCTGAACGTGTCGGGCGGCGCCCTCGCCATCGACCACCCCTACTGCATGTCAGGCGCCCGCATGACGCGCCACCA